>SVLE01000053.1 GCA_015068065.1 Oscillospiraceae bacterium
CTTCTGCAGGGCACGGGCCACCGTGTAGCCGCCGACACCGCTGTCAAAAATACCGATGGGAGCGTTGGAAACCATACTTTTCCCTCTCTTCTCTCTTGTTTTCACGGGCATCGCCCATTGTTTGCACTCTTATTATAACTGCCTCCGGACTCTTTTTCAATCCTTTTCGGTCAACCGGTTCAGCAGCCCCTGACAACCTGCCATCACATCGGCAAAGGTGGTGTCAAAGTTCCCTGTATAGTACGGGTCGGCAATGCTCTCTCCAGAACGCCCCGCAAAGTCAAGCAGCGCATACATCTTCCCATCCGGGTCACCGCCCAGTATGCGGCGCATGCTGCGCAGATTTCCCTCGTCCATCCCGATCAGCAAATCATATTCATTGTATTCCCTTTTCCGAAGCACTCTGGCTCGATGCTCCCCACATGGGATCCCCATCTGCGCCAACTTGCGCCGGGTCCCGTAATGAACCGGGTTGCCCAGCTCCTCTGCAGAGACTCCCGCGGAATCCACATAGAACTCCCCTGCTCTCCCCATTTGTTGGGCCAGATGTGAAAAGACAAACTGAGCCATCGTGCTGCGGCAAATGTTGCCGTGGCAGACAAATAAAATGCGTTTCATAACCGACTCCTCTTGCGTAAAGTGTATGATCATTATACGCGCAGGAGCTGCCAGCGTCAATCATTTACAGCACCAGCCGTCCCACCGCCGCCACAAGGATGCACAGGCACACCCCAACGGTTGTTGGCACGATCACTGACAAGGCAGTCCACTTCACGCTGCCCGTCTCCTTCGCAATGGTAAGGCAGGTCGTAGAACAGGGCCAGTGGAACAGGGAGAATAAAATCATACACACCGCCGTCATCTGGGTCCATCCTTGCTGGCGCAGCAGCTGTCCCAACGATGTAAGGTCTCCTGCATCCACAAGAGTCCCCTGAGCCAGATAGGCCATGAGCATGACCGGCATGACGATCTCGTTGGCCGGCCACCCCAGAATAAAGGCCATCAGTATGACGCCATCCAACCCCATCGCCCGCCCAAGGGGATCCAAAACGTCGGTAATATGGCTCAGCACAGTCCCATCCCCCACCGCAAGGTTCGCGCACAGCCAGATTACCAGTCCCGCCGGAGCGGCCACCGCCACGGCCCGCCCCAGCACAAACAGCGTGCGGTCTAAAACGGAACGCACAATGATCTGCCCCACCCGGGGCCGTCGGTAAGGGGGTAGTTCCAACGCAAAAGACGTAGGAAGCCCCCGCAGCACCGTGACCGACAGCAGCCGTGAAACCAAAAGGGTCATTCCCACCCCCAGCATCAGTACCCCGAGCAGCAGGACCGCCGCCTTCAGGGTGGTCAGCAATCCCCCGTCCTCACTCACGAAGAAGATGGTGATCAGGGCGATCAGGGCAGGAAACCGGCCGTTGCACGGCACCAGGGAATTGGTCACGATGGCGATCAGCCGCTCACGGGGGGAATCTATGATTCGGCAGCCCGTTACTCCGCAGGCGTTGCAACCAAGTCCCTGACACATGGTGAGCGACTGCTTGCCGCAGGCCCCCGCCCGTTGAAAGGCGTGGTCCAACACAAAGGCCACCCGGGGCAAATATCCCAGATCCTCCAGAAAGGTAAACAGAGGGAAAAAAATGGCCATCGGCGGCAGCATGACCCCCACCACCCAGGCAAGCACCCGGTAGACCCCATCCACCAGCAATCCCACGGTCCAATCCGGACACTCCATCGCAAGCAGACCTTTCCTCATCCACTCCCCTGCCGCAAAAAGGGCGTCAGACAACAGCTGTGAGGGAATATTACTTGCCACAATGGTCAGCCATAAAATTACTCCCAGCAGACCCAGCATGACAGGGATCCCGGTTCTGCGTGAGGTAAGCAGCCGATCCAGTCTGCGCTGTCCGGCCAAGGAGTCATCCCCTTTTCGTGAAATCGCCAGGGCCGCGCAGCGTTCTGCCAACGCTGCCCGCTGCTCATCCGTGCGCGGCTCCCGGTTTCCCTCCCCCTTTCTTTTTGGATGGGATACATACTCCACTTCCCCCATCAGTTCTTCCAGCCCTTCCCCCCGTCCGGCACAGGTTCCCACCACAGGGACCTGAAGCTGTCTGGACAGCGACGCCAGATCCACCTGTATCCCATGGCTGCGGGCCTCGTCCAGAAGATTGACGCACAACACCACCCGCTCCACCCGTTCCATGACCTGCAGGGCAAACATCAAACTGCGCTCCAAACAGGTAGCGTCGCACACCACTACCGTGGCATCCGCCTGCCCTCCGGTCAGAAAGTCCCGGGCGATCTCCTCCTCGGCTGAGTGAGCGTTCAGGGAATAAGTACCGGGCAGATCCACCAGCAGGAACCGTCTTCCGCGGTGTGTATACTCCCCCCGGGCCACCGCCACCGTTTTTCCCGGCCAGTTCCCGGTGTGCTGACGCAGACCGGTCAGCGTATTGAACAGGGTAGATTTTCCCACGTTTGGATTGCCCGCCAGTGCGATAATGCGTCCCTCCGGTCCGGGCCGTTCCACCGTGATTTCCCGGCTCATTGGCACACCTCGCTGTCCGGCACCACCATCACCGATCCCGCATCTCCGGCCCGCAGCGCGATCAGCGCGCCCCGCACCCGATAGGCAGCAGGATCTCCCGCAGGAGCGATCAATTCACACTTCACCCGTGTCCCCGGCAGAAACCCCAGCTGCGTCAGCCTTCGTGACATATCCGTTTGTTCGCCTGCCCGGCTGATATATGCGCACTCACCCAAAGCAAGCTCGCTCAATGGCAGTTCCATCTGCCACCACTCCTTCCATACATGTGTGTGCCCCTTTTTAGACGGCGGAGCACACCTCATTCTACGAAAGGCACACCCCCAAGGTGCAAAAAAATCCCCCACGCCAATGGCGTGGGGGATGAAACGATTCCGGTTACTCCACCGAGATCATGTAGTAGTAAACGGGCTGTCCGCCGGGCAGGAGGCTGATCTCCGCGTCGGGACAGGCGGCGGCAAAGATGGCCTGAGCCTGCTGGGCCTGTTCCTCGGTCACGTCCTCACCGTAGAAGATGGACACAAACTCTGCCCCCTTCTCGCTTTCAGCCTTTGCCAGCTGTTCCAGCAGGCTGTTCAAATCGGTATCCGTACCGAACAGCTGATGCTCGGTCAGGGCCATATAGTCGCCCTGCTTGATGGCAAACCCGCCGAAGTCAGAGTCACGGGCAGCGTAAGTGATCTCGTCCGTACGCACCCGGGCAAAGGCCTCGGTCATGGCGGCGGTGTTGTCCTCCTCGCCGGCATCGGGGTCCGCACACAGCATGGCGGAAATGCCCTGAGGCACCGTCTTGGTCGGCAGCACGACCACCTTCTTGTCCTCACACAGAGGAACGCACTGCTCGGCAGCCATGATGATATTCTTATTGTTGGGCAGCACATAGACGATCTCAGCCGGGGTGGCCTCCACCGCTTTGAGAATATCCTCGGTGGAGGGGTTCATGGTCTGACCGCCACCCACCAGAGCGTCCACGCCCAGATCGCGGAACACAGCCTCCAGGCCTTCACCGGCGCACACGGCCACGTAACCGAACTTCTTTTCCGGGGCGGCGTGGACGGGCCGATTCTCCAGTTCCTTCTCAACGGCCTCCAGATCATCGGTGCTCTGGGCCTTGCGTCCGGCAGCCAGATCGTCGCGCTGGGTGACCATGTTCTCGATCTTGGCCAGCTCCAGGATGCCGTACTTCTGAGACTCGTTCAGTGCGTCACCGGGGGTGTTGGTGTGCACATGGACCTTAAACGCCTCGTCATCCTCGCCGATGACCAGACTGTCTCCAATGCTGTTGAGGTACTTGCGGAAGGGGTCCAGATTTACGTCGGGATCCTTCTTTCGCACGATGAATACGGTATCAAAGGCAAAGGTGATCTCCTCGTCCGCCATCTCGCTGAACACGGAGCTCTCTTCCTCGCCGCTGTCCTCAGTCACTTCGGGCATGGGCTCCCCGCGCAGCTCGGCCAGCATGCCTTCAAGGATCACGATAAATCCCTTGCCGCCCGCGTCCACAACGCCGGCTTTTTTCAGCACAGGGTTCATATTGATGGTGTCGGCCAGCGTCTCCTTGCCCTGAGCGATGGCGGCCTCAAGCACCGCCTCCACACTGTTTTCCTCCCGGGCCTTTTCGGCGGCCTTGGCGGCGGCCATGCGGGACACGGTAAGGATGGTGCCCTCTGCGGGCTTCATAACGGCCTTGTAAGCGGCGGCTACGCCAAAGTCGAGGGCAATGGCAAAATCACGACCGTCGACGGTATCCTTCTCCTTCACCGCCTTGGCAAGGCCGCGGAACAGCAGGGACAGGATCACACCGGAGTTGCCCCGGGCTCCGCGCAGCAGGGCGCTTGCCGCGGCAGAGGCGGCCTGTCCCACGGTGTCGAAGGACTTTTTCTTCATCTCCGCACCGGCGGCGGAAATGGTCAGGCTCATGTTGGTGCCCGTGTCTCCGTCAGGAACAGGGAACACGTTCAAATCGTTAATGGGCTGCTTCTGCAGATTGATGGCAGCGGCGGCATGGATGACCATACGTTGAAAAAGCGCCGCGTCAATAGTCTGTCTCATAGCGACATAAATTCCTTTCTTGTTGGTCGTTCCGGCCTTATACGCGCATGGAGTCCACGCACACATCCACGGACTTGACGGTGCAGCCGGTGGTCTTGCTGACCACATAACGCACCTCGCTCATAATGGAGCGGCACACAGCCACCAGATTAACGCCGTTTTCCACGATGATGTGCAGTTCGATGGACACGGTGTTGTCCTCGTTATAATATACCTTCACGCCTTTGCCCATGGACTCCCGCTTGAGCAGGTGGACAAGGCCATCGGTCGCCGAGCGGACCGCCATGCCTTTCACGCCGTAGCAGTTGGTGGCGGCGGCGCCGGTAATATTGGTAAACACCTCGCTGCTGATGCGGATCTCGCCTTTTTCCGTTTGCATTTTCATTGGGATACCCTTCCTTTCTTGGGGTATAGAACACATTGGCTCATCTTCATTGTAGCCTATTTCACGCCAAATTACAAGACAAAAAATAATGCCGGGAGTTCCCGGCATTATCCTTACCGTTCAGAGAAGCCACGCAGCTGCTCCAGCCGTTCCGGAGCGATCTGGGCTCGACACACCGGCGTGCGGTACAAAACGGATAACAGCACACCGCCGAACACATAGCAGGCCAGCAGCTCACCAAAGCCGACGGTGAAGGCATTGAATGCAAACACCTTCCAGAAGGCAGAAGCTGTGCCAACCTGGGTAAAGGTGATTTCTCCGCCCACGATGACCGCGTTGCACACCACCGGCGGCAGCGGAGCCAGCCAGCGGTTCTTCATCCGCCCGGTCCACAGACAGGCCAGCAAGGTGGCCAGCGAGCCAAAAACGATGTCCAGAACAAAAGGAGAGAACAGATTCGCGATCACACAGCCTATGAACAGGCCGGGTGTGGCGGCCGGAAAGAAAAAGGGCAGCACGGTCATCGCTTCCGCCACGCGGACCTGAATGTAATCGTACTGGGGGATGGGCAGAAACAGGGTCAATGCAGCGTACACCGCGGCGATCACCGCGGCAAGGGATACTTCCCGAACCGTCATGCGTTTCATTGGGATACCTCCATTTTTTATTTAGAGAACGGCAATTGCCGAACGAACACGAAGCAAAGACAACCGCATTTTTTGCGCTTACGTTGTCACGCCTCACCTGTTCGCAACGCACGTTTTCCCTTCGACTCGGACTTGAAACAGCCACCCTTGGCGGCTTCGGTTTCGCGTCCTCGCTCCGGTCCATCCGTGCTGCTCACGACGGTTCGGTCGCTTCGTGCTTGGACGAGGTGTGGAAACTCGTCCCCAGAAGTATACCATATTCCGCACCCCCATGCCAGTACTTTTTCTTTGGATACAGGTACAAAAAGCGTTTTTCCCCTTGCCACCGGGCGAAAAATATGCCATAATAGCACAGTCCACTTTTCTGTATGCAGCGGTATCGAAGTGGTCATAACGGGGCTGACTCGAAATCATGTGATTTACTCGAAAAACTGCATATTTTCACACGGAGACGTATCGAAGTGGTCATAACGGGGCTGACTCGAAATCGTGTGGGTTTGTAGATGGCCCAACCTCGGAACCCCTTGGTATTTCTGGACTTTCCGGTTCATCTACGCTTTTTAACAACTTCATATCTACGGTTTTTCTACGCTTTGTTCTACGTTTTCTACGCTCGGCCCTGTTGGTGAGCGAAACCCGCAAAGCGTTGGGAATACAGCATGGAGACGTATCGAAGAGGTCATAACGAGAACGACTCGAAATCGTTTGATCGGTGATGAGCCGGTCCGTGGGTTCGAATCCCACCGTCTCCGCCATAAGCCTGCAGTGGTTTTCCACTGCAGGTTTTTTTATGCAGGCTGTTCGTTGTCGCCACGCACGAACATACTTCCCATGGCACTTGCAGATTCCTCTTGAGCGGTGTAATCAAGGTGTGCGTAAATATCTGCTGTGGTTGAGAAGGTGCTGTGTCCAAGCCACACCTGAATTTGCTTCATAGAGATGCCGCTGCTCAGGAGCAGGCTGGCACATGTATGCCCTTACGGTATAATTACGACAAACCGGAAAAGCCCCGTATTTCAAGGGTTTTCGGTTATCAGGCAAGGTTTTTCATCCTTTTCCAACCCGAAAAATCAAGCCGCGAAGTAGTTATATCG
>SVLE01000054.1 GCA_015068065.1 Oscillospiraceae bacterium
CGACATGGGCAGGGCGTTGCAGCATTCAGAGCGGGAGCAGGCGGAAGAACCTTGACTGGTGCAGGACACCGCTGTTAAGCCGCCCTCCGTCAGCTTCAGGATGGAGCCGACGGTATATTCCTCCGGCTTTCGGTTCAGCCGGTAGCCGCCGCCCTTGCCATGGACAGCGTCCACGAAGTTTGCCTTGCTCAGGACAGTCATGATGGACTCCAGATATTTCTGGGAGATGCCCTCCGCTTCCGCGATCTCCTTCAGGGGGATGTACTCCTCACAGCCCCGACGGGCGAAATGTACCATGACCCGCAGGGCGTAGCGTCCTTTGGTAGATACGATCATAGCTCAGTCATCTCCGTGGACCTGCTCGTGGAGCTCGTCGTGATCGATCTCCTTGAAGCGGGACTTGTCGTAGGGGATATTGTTCTTATCGAAGTAGTCCTTCAGGGCGTTCTTGATGGCTTCCTCAGCCAGAACGGAGCAGTGCATCTTGTGGGCGGGGAGACCGTCCAGAGCTTCGGCAACCGCCTTATTGGTCAGCTCCAGCGCCTCGTGGATGGACTTGCCCATGATCATCTCGGTGGCCATGGAGGAGGAGGCGATGGCGGAGCCACAGCCGAAGGTCTCAAACTTTACGTCCTCGATAATGTCGTTTTCGATCTTCAGGTAGATCTTCATAATATCGCCGCACTTGGCGTTGCCAACTTCACCAACACCGCTGGCATCCTCAATGGTGCCCACGTTCCGGGGGTGCATGAAGTGATCCATAACTTTTTCGCTGTACAGTGCCATAATGATTTCTCCTTACAGTATATATTCTCTCTTGCCGGTCTGCAGATCCCGCCACACAGGGCTCATGTTCCGCAGATACTGAACCACCTCGGGAACGACCTTCAGGATGTGGTCCACTTCTTCTTCCGTGTTGTACTCGCTTAAGGAAAGTCGCAGGCTGCCGTGGGCAACGTCATGGACCCGGCCGATGGCCAGCAGCACATGGCTGGGATCCAGAGAGCCGGAGGTGCAGGCGCTGCCGGAGGAGGCACATACACCCTTCATATCCAGCAGGAGCAGCAGAGCCTCGCCCTCGATGCCCTCAAAACAGAAGCTCACATTGCCGGGCAAACGGTTGTGGGCATCGCCGTTCAGGGCGCTGTGGGGGATCTGGGACAGACCCTGGATCAGCCGGTCACGCATGGCGGCTACCCGGGGCATATTCTCGTCGATGTGGTCGCAGGCATCCTTCAGGGCAGCGGCCATGGAGCAGATGGCGGCAATATTTTCCGTGCCGGCACGCTTGCCACGCTCCTGTGCGCCACCCTCGATGACGTTCACCAGAGGCAGACCCCGGCGGCAGTACAGCGCGCCGACACCCTTAGGCCCGTGGAACTTGTGGCCGGACAGGCTGAGCATGTCGATGTTCTGTTCCTTCACGTTGATGTGCAGGTGGCCCACAGCCTGAACCGCGTCGGTGTGGAAGATGACACCGGCTTCCTTGCACACAGCGCCGATCTCGGTGATGGGCAGGATAGAGCCGATCTCATTGTTGGCATACATAACGGTGACCAGACAGGTGTCGGGGCGGATGGCATCCTTGACCTGCTGAGCGGTGATGTTGTGACCCCGGCTGACGTCCAGATAGGTCACCTCGAAGCCTTCCTTCTCCAGCTTCTGGAGGGTGTGCAGCACAGCGTGATGCTCGAAAGCGGTGGAAATGATGTGCTTTTTATTCTTCCGGGCACCGAAACGGGCGGCGGAAATGATGGCCTGGTTGTCCGCCTCGCTGCCGCCGGAGGTGAAGGTGATCTCCCGGCTCTGGGCGCCGAGGCACTGAGCCACGGTCTCACGGGCAGCTTCCAGAGCTTCCTTTGCCTCCTGACCAACGGAGTGGAGGGAGGAGGGATTGCCGTAGACCTTATTCATGTAGGGCAGCATAGCGTCGATGGCAAGCTGGCTCATGGCGGTGGTTGCCGCATTGTCAGCATAAACGTACATATATCAAAACCTCCTTGGGTATTTACCTAGTAATTCCATGGGTAATAATAGCATTACTTACCTACTTTGTCAATAGGTAAATGGGGGATTTATCCAATTTACAGCACGGATTCCAGCGTATGCACAAACTGCTCAAGTCCGGCCTGATCAGATTCCGTGAACCGCCCGATATAGGGACTGTCGATATCCAGAACGCCCCAGATCTTTCCCTTTACATGGATGGGCACAACGATCTCGGAATTGGAAGCGCAATCGCAGGCAATATGTCCGGGAAACTGATGAACATCGTGGACGAGCTGAGTTTCATCCGTTGCTACAGCAGTACCGCACACACCCTTGCCCACAGGAATGCGGACACAGGCGGGCTTGCCCTGAAATGGCCCTAAGATCAGCGCGCCATCCTCCATTTTGTAAAAGCCCGCCCAGTTGATATCGGGAAGCTCCTGCCACAGCAGGGCGGCAGCGTTGGCGAGATTAGCAGTTTCATAAGGGATTCCTTCCACCAGTGCGGCAAGCTGCGCCCTGAGAAGCGGATAATTGACAGAATGAGACATATGTGTTCCTCCGTGGTCGTGAGATAAATTATAGTTTAGCGGCGAGTCGCCGCTGACAATGCGTGCGCGAGCCATGCAATAATCGTTACACCATTGGGTACCGCTCGGTAACGTTTTTGCGGTCGATTACTGCAAATGGAACGTTACCGGGCATAAATAATCGGGTAACGATACAGGTATTCCCGGTGCGCATCAGCCGCGGGCCTTGCCCGCTAAACTACAATTTATCTTACAATTAAATCAACGCAAACACAAGACAAAAAAGGAAAAACAGGAACAGGAAACCATGTTTTTCGACATTTACAGCGGTTACTTCCTTTTTCGCCGGGTCATATTAAGAGGGCAGACAAAAGGAGGGCAAAAATATGAAGCGATCAATTTCATTTTTTATCATATCAGTCCTGTGCGTCAGCGGTCTGTGTCAGGGGGCGCTGGCAGAGGAACTTCTGATCCCCGTAGGGGAAATCATCGGTTTGGAGCTATCCAATGATACTGTCACGGTGGCCGCCTTTGACGATGCCGCCGGCAGCACCGCCCGGGATGCCGGGCTTCAGATCGGGGATGAGATCTTGTCTGTGGCCGGCAGAAGGGTATCCTGTGCCCAGGATGTGCGGGAGAGCTTATCCGGCTGCGCAGGGGCGATCCCGGTGGTCATTCGACGGGACGGGAAGCAGCGGGAGCTGACGGTCCTGCCGGATACTTCCGGCGATACGCCCCGGCTGGGTGTTTATCTGCGTCAGGGCATCACGGGCATCGGCACCGTCACTTATTATGACCCGGAATCCGGGGAATTTGGCACCCTTGGACACGGGGTCAATGACCCAGAGGGCAGCTTGCTGCGAATGCGCTGGGGTAATGCCTACGCCGCGCAGGTCCAATCTGTGAAAAAAGGCAAAGCCGGGAAGCCGGGGCAGCTCAAAGGCAGCGCGGAAGCCATGCAGACGGTGGGCTCGCTGCTGCGGAACACACCGCAGGGGGTATTTGGAAAAAGCCGGCAGGGATGGTTGGGCGAGCCTGTCCCGGTGGCGGATTATGAGGACGTGCGTACCGGCAGCGCGGTGATCCGCTCGACTGTGGTGGGAAGCGACCCTCAGGAATATTCTGTGGAAATTATTAAGATTTATCCTGAAAACCGGACAGATAACCGAAACTTTCTCCTGAAGGTCACCGATCCGGAACTCCTCGCCGCTACCGGCGGCATCGTGCAGGGCATGGGAGTGAGTTATAATAGGGACAACCAAGTAAACCCGTAGCTTGCAAAGGGTTTCGGTGCCAGTCCCTATTTTCATTGACCTCGAGAATAGTGTGCATCAAGCGCAGATGCGCGTGGACGGAATCGCCAGAAGTCTGTGATCGAGATGGTTGGGCGAAATCTTCGAAAGGAGTCTACTTACTCAACGAATTTTACAATTAGTATAAGCAACCTTAAAGTATCCTGCCACACAGGATCAGCACCGGACGGCATCTGTCACACCGTTCGGTGCTTTTGCATTTAGAATGGAGGCAATTATGAAAATAGGAACATTGATCCCCCAACGTGGAACAGACCGAATGGACATTCGATTTGATCTTTACGATTATCACGGTGGACTCCACTGCGGAGAAACCTTAGATGTCAAGATCAGTGGGAAATGGATCCCTACCCGAATAGAGATGGGCAAAGATTGGTACCTAGTTGGTATCGATGTAGACGATCTGGTTGGACTGATCGTTCGAATATAATAGCACCCTATTAGGCCAGCAGGAGTTATCTTGCTGGCCTTTTCTATTTCAAGGACAAGGAGGAAGGCGGTATGAAATGCCTGCGCAAGTATGAGTGGGTTAAATTACCTCGGAATTATCCCAACATGGGAAAAGGTCTCATGAGCTACTGGGCCAAACTGGCAGCTCGTGCTGCATTCCGGAAGGGTAACAGCAAATACTGCGGCCATGTTAACGCTGTATCGCCTGGAATGTGGGCGGGAGGCATTGTTGGTCTGAAGAGCATTCTTGGCATCAAAAGCCGGGATGTGGCAATGCAAATTTTAGACCAACTCTCTTCGCTTGGCTACATTACCTACTCATTGGACAGTGCGACAAAAAAGCTGACCTATCAGATCACAGACTGGGTAGTAAAGTGCTCAGGTGCCGAGTGTATGGAGGGAATCGTATATGCCACTGAAGGATATGGCTTTCTCTGTCTGCCTAGGAACATTACTGAGCGGCTCTGTGGGATGGGTCGTACCTTTGACGAGGCGGATGCGTGGCTCGATCTTTGGTGCCATACCGCATTTGAAGACCGTGGTAACGCGTTCTCCTTCCTCTCCCCCATTGTGCAATACGGAAAATACGGTGCTGTATTAACCTTGGAAACACTGGGACAGCGTTGGGGCTGGGAAAAGACTAAGGTGTGGAGATTCTTTCAAAAGCATGGGGATGTCTTCTCTCTGCACCGTCTTCCTAGCTCTTATGGCTGCCTCATTTTCAATACGCAATACCCTACTGGTTTGGACATCCAGTTGCCTACTCAGGATCAGATTATGAGTATTCTGACCGAAATACTCATAAGTGGCGACTATAAGTACAAGGAAAACAGTGAGAATGCTAAGCTCAACCACATGGTAGCTTGGCACAGTGCAAAGGTCATTGTAGCTCGACAGGGGCAGTCTGCCCAGTTGGAGACAGAAAGTCGCGTTGCGCTTTTTTCCCCTATAACGCGTGCGTATATTTCTCATGGTTGGAACTGTAAGAATTGTAGGTACTGTCAGTATGCCTGCCCGGGTGCGTTAATTGGTCCGCCCTTCTTCGGAAAAGTTAGAGGTCGAATACGCGGACCATGTATACACAATTGATCCATAATAAGGAGGTTTCACTTATGCCACGCAAAAGAATAACCCTGTATGACGCTCATGAGAAGCGTATTTTAGAACAGGCTTCGGCTTTTGCAGAATTTTTGACCCTGAATGGGGCAATTGGAGACAAACGGATTGGGGATGAAAAGGTCCGAAAAGCAAAGCAATCTGCAGCAAAGAAAGCCTATCACAACACTGAAATCTTGCTGGAGCAGTATCGCAACATTGTTTGGGCTTTGGAATGTGTCCCCGGAGAGCTCTCAGAGGAACTGAAGCTGTCCACAAAGAACATTGATGAACTGGTCAGCAGGATCGACTTCGAGATGGCCATGGAGAATAAGCGCTTGGAAAGCCGACTGAATACCATCATCAAAACTCGAATTCTGCTTGAGAGGGTTCAGGACGCCCTGATGGTGCTTCGTAAGAAGCCTAATGTTGGGGAGCTTTTGTATCGGTTGATCTATGATGCGTTCATAGACCCGAAGGAACGACCCTCTCACGAACTGATCGACAGGTCGCAGATGGCTCCCAGAACCTATTACCGGATGAGAGCAGAGGCAATCACTATCATGTCGATTCGCTTGTGGTCTGCTCCCCCCGGCGAGATCGACGATTGGCTTGAGATCCTTGCGATGATGGAACAGATTTAAGAATTCGGCCACTTCTTATAAGCGAAGTTATTTGGCAAAACGGTGGCACAAATTTGGCAAAACGGTGGCACAAAAATGGCAGTAAAATGACAATGACTTGGCACAAAGGGTGTGATATACTTGTATTGTCCAAAACTGGACGAAGCGATAAGGCA
>SVLE01000055.1 GCA_015068065.1 Oscillospiraceae bacterium
GCCAGTTCACCGGCCAGGGCTACCTGAACGGAACGCAAACACAGGCCCCCTATTCCAGCGCCCTGCCAGCCCGGCACACAGACTTTATCTTTTCCGCCTGCGGTGAGGAACTGGGCATGTTGGGCTGTACGATCATTCTTGTGCTGCTGGCCGCCATCATCCTGCGCTGTTTCTATGTGGGCCGCACCTCGAAGTCACCGTTCTGCGCCTATGTTTCCGTTGCCTTTGGCGGAATGCTGCTGATCCAGACCGTTTTTAACGTAGGCATGTGTCTGTATATCCTGCCGGTCATGGGACTCACGCTCCCCTTCTTCAGCTACGGCGGCTCTTCCCTGATCACTCTGTTCATTTCCATGGGCGTTGTGTCGGGTATGAAGGCCCGCTCTCTGCCCAGCTGGCTGCGGGATCGCAGTCGCATTTGACTCCATCTTTTAACCCGCCGGGAACCCGGCGGGTTTTTATTGGAATAATCTCACCGTGAACGCAGAAAATAAAGACACAAAACCACAAAGGAGGTCCTTGTTTTGCGATCTGTTTTTCTGCGCAAAGCTGTCGCCGTCTGTTTGGGCGGAATTCTGATTTGTTCCGCAGCCATCCCCGCATCCGCTTTTTTCTGGAACAAAAAGGCGGAAAAGTCCATTACCCATACAACCCGAAATGTTCCTTACGGAGGAACCCTTACCTTTTCCGCTGAGGACTTTTCCTCTTCCCAGCAGGAGAGCGACCCCATCAGCTCTATCACCATCACAGCACTTCCTGACCGCGCCTGCGGCATTCTCAGCGTTGGAACTCAACCCCTTGAGCAGGGCGAAGTCATTCGTCTGTCCGCTCTGAACGGGCTTCGCTTTCAGGCTATGAACGCCCCAACTCTTGACAAAACTTTTTTCACCTACACGCCCTCCTTTTCCTCGGGCACCAAGGGCAACGAGGTGACCGTGGAGCTGTTTTTGCTCCAGGAACAGAATCAGTCACCTATTTCGGAAAATCTATCCCTGAGCACCTACAAAAATATCCCTGTGACCGGTTATTTTCAGGCTGTTGATGCCGAGGGCGATCCTCTCACCTTTCAAATTACCGATACGCCTGCCCGGGGCAGCGTGACACTTGCCGAGGACGGCACCGGACGTTTCGTCTATACCCCCTACGAAAACAAGACCGGCAAGGATTCCTTCACCTATGTATCGGTGGACAGCGCAGGCAACATTTCCAATCCGGCAAAAGTCTCCGTCCGCATTGAGAAAGCAGCCACCTCAGTAACCTATTCTGACATGGATGGTAACCCTGCCCACAAAGCCGCCCTGCGCCTGGCAGAAGAGGGAGTCTTTGTGGGAGAGTGTGTCAACGGGCACTACTTTTTTTCTCCAGACAGCCCGGTTACACGCAGTCAGTTTCTTTCCATGGCCATGTCAGTTGCAGGACTCGACCCGCTGGAGCAGGTAAGTACCACCGGCTTTGCCGATGATCTGTCCATCCCTACCTGGGCAAAGGGCTATGTCTCGTCCGCATTAATGGCCGGTGCGATTCACGGCACACGGGATGACCTTGGCCGGGTCATTTTCAATCCCGACTCCACCGTTACCCGTGCCGAAGCCACCGTGATCCTGAACAACTTGCTGGACGTGTCTGATGTTGCAGTGCAGACCTGGTCTGCCATTGGAATGGACAGCGACACCCAAAACCACTGGGCCGTACAGGCTGCCGCCAATCTGACAACCACCGGGGTCATCCGTCCGGAACACAGCACGATCCATTCTCTCGACACCAGCCTGACCCGCGCCGATGTAGCCGATATGTTGAATAATTCGCTCGACGTGATCGCCAACCGGAAACCCGCAGGATGGTTTGTCCGGTAGTCGGAACATCCTATATCACGCATAAATTACACAACAAACACATCCGCCTTTATGCCGGTGGATGTGTTTGTTGTTGACATCCCGCCCATCATCCCATAAAATCTTTCCAGTGATATATTGTTAATTGGTGGTGAAACAATATGGATGAACAGTTTTCCCGCTCCGCGCTCCTGTTGGGCAAGGAGTGTATGTATCGCATCTTCCGTGCGAAAATTGCTGTGTTCGGCGTTGGCGGTGTCGGTGGTCAATGTGTTGATGCACTTGCGCGCTCAGGTGTAGGCGCTTTACATCTTTACGACGATGATACCGTTTCCAAAAGTAATCTGAACAGGCAGATCGCCGCCCTTCATTCTACGCTGGGCCGTCCAAAAGCACAAGTCATGGCCGAGCGCGTCTGGGAGATCAATCCGTCCTGCGATGTACAGGCCATCCGTATGTTTTATCTCCCCTCAAACGCGGATCAGGTCGATCTTTCACAATATGACTATGTGGTGGATTGCATTGACACCGTTTCCGCAAAGCTGGAACTGATTTGCCGCTGTACCGATCTTAACATTCCTGTTATCAGCGCCATGGGAACGGGCAACAAGCTCGATCCTTCTGCCCTGCAGGTGTCTGACATCAGCAAAACCAGCGGCTGCCCGTTGGCACGGGTCATGCGAAAAGAACTGCGCAAACGCGGCATTGCGCATCTGAAGGTAGTCTGGTCTACTGAGGATCCACGCAAACCGCTGGAACAGTCTACTGCGGAGACACCGCTCCAAAGTGAAACCCGTCCTGGTTCCACTGCCCGGCGGGATACCCCCGGTTCCCTCCCCTTCGTCCCTGCTGCCGCAGGTCTGCTCCTTGCAAGCGCGGTAATTCGAGATCTGATCGAAGAATGAAAAAATCCACTCTCAGACGAGAGTGGATTTTTTATTAACCATAAAACCGGTGACCACCGATGGCAGCAATGACCGCTTTGTTCCGAGCAGCCCAACTGTTGTTCCGAAAGGTATCAAAGAAGAAGGCGTTCTTCACTTCCTCCACAATACCGCCATCCAGCACCAGTTTGGCAGCCACAACGCTTTCGGCGTTGGGGGTACGGTTGGCCAGTCTGCCGTTTTTATAAGTGCTGAACTGATTGCGCTGAGCGATCACACCCTTGACGCTGTCGGGCCAAACTCCGCTTTTGTCATTGACGCGGTTGAGCACCACAATGCCAACACCCATTTTGCCTTCCAGCACCTGATTTCCGCTTTCAGCATAAATCACGCGGGACAGCCAGAACAGATCATCTTCCCGATAGAAGGCTTCTGCGCTCTCAATGGCACCGCTGCCGCGTGTGACCACAAATGTGCCTGTCTCGCCATCCCAGCCAAGGTGCGCGTCAAATGCCTTTACAAGGGCATCCAGACTGACCATAGCCTGGTTATTCTGGCTCATGATCACACCTTCGGGCATGTAGAGATATCTCCCGTTGGCGATCATATACTTCTGACCGATCTTTGCTGTCAGCACCAGCCCCTCGGTGGTAACGGTGACGCTGTTGCTTTGGGCATCCCACTCCACTTGAGAGGTGGTATCCAACTGCTGAGACATCACTTTGAGCGAAACATAAGTCATGCCTCCGATGGTGGTACGGGCCGCAGTCTTGGGAACAGGCTGACCGTCTACAAGCAGGATCCGGTCCAGGTTCTGCACAGGCTGCTCAGGGATAACCTCAGCCTCCTGCTCATTGTCGATACTGTCCTGTGTCTCTATCAGTTCGACCGGCTCTTCTACGGGAGCCACAGGCTCCTCTGTGCGTACGCTGTCGGCAATCGCCTCGACCTCCGCGGCCAAAACCGCAGGATCGCCGGCACCCATCAACAGAATGATGGCCAGACCGCTCAACAGCAACGCAAGCAGTTTGCGTTTCAAGTCGTTCTTCACATCCTTGTTTTAATGGCTCCACGAAAAATACGGGAGCAAAAAGCAACGATTTCACGGCACAACACCGTCCTGTTACTTTTTGTAACCGTATTGTAACCGATTTGCACAACCAGTTTCAAGGGCAAAATGTCACAGTCCTGCCACTGTATTATTGTGCATTTTTTCTGAATTTACATAAAAAGCAGGAGGATCAGAATAATTTTTTTAAATTCCGGTTCTGAATTTTCCTGTTTTACATATCATTTTAGTTTCTTTTATGTGTCAAAAATTTCAGTCAAAAAAACGATGCTTTTTTGATGAATTTTGTCACGGTCAGCGGGTCAAAAAAAGAAACCCCACACCGCATTTGCGGCATGGGGTTTTGGCGGAGAGAGAGGGATTCGAACCCTCGAACGGGTATTAGCCGTTACACGATTTCCAATCGTGCGCCTTCGACCAGCTCAGCCATCTCTCCAGGCAATCGCTCACGGTCAGCGGAGCAACGAATTGTATTATAACAGCTTTTCGCTCATAGTCAAGCCCTAAAGCGAAATTTTCCACAAAATTTTTATACTTCTTCTCTGCCTCTCTTTTGATCACTCCTTGCTTTTTGTAATTAAATATGATACTCTTTTTCCAACCTTGACACAGGAGGTTACGTCTATGGACGTATGTAATATCAATGACATCAAGGCCCTGCTTGGCCGGCACGGATTTCACTTTTCCAAATCCATGGGTCAGAACTTTCTGATTCAGTCCTGGGTACCTGAAGACATTGCCGCCGCTTCCGGTGCCAACAGCAACTGCTGCGTGCTGGAGATTGGCCCCGGTATTGGTCCACTCACCCGTCAGCTGTCCGACCGGGCCGGCAAAGTAGTCGCCGTAGAGCTTGACCGTTCTCTGCTTCCTATTCTCGCTGAAACGCTGGAAGGACGGGAGAATGTTGAGATCGTACCGGGCGACATCATGAAGCTTGATATCCCCGCGTTGGTGTCTGAGCGGTTCGACGGCCTGACCCCGATCGCCTGCGCCAACCTTCCTTATAATATTACCTCCCCTGTCCTTACCGCTTTGATTGAGTCCGGTTGCTTTTCAGCCATTACGGTCATGATCCAGCGCGAAGTCGCCCTTCGCATCTGTGCTACCCCCGGCAGTTCCGACTACGGCGCATTCTCTGTGTTTTGTCAGTATCACACAACACCGGAGTTGCTGTTTGATGTACCCAACACCTGTTTCATCCCTGCACCAAAGGTGACCTCCTCCGTCCTGCGCATGGTCCCCCGCCCCAAGCCGCCCGAAGTTGAGAGCGAAGACTTCTTCTTCCGTGTGGTCCGTGCCGCCTTTGCCCAGCGACGCAAAACACTGCATAATTCTCTTTCATCTTCCCTCGGCCCGGCCTTTTCCCGGGAAATGATCGCCGAAGCTATCGCCGCCTGCTCCCTGCGTCACGATGTTCGAGGCGAACGGTTGGGCATTCCGGAGTTCGCCGCTCTGGCCAAAGAACTCTCCAGTCGCATAAACTGATATTGCCGCTGCCCTATTTGCAGGGCAGCGGTTTTCCTTTGCAAGTCTCCCTTTTACATATTGCAAAAAACAGAGTCCTTTTTGTCGGAATTACTGTAATTATTTACGAACTGCTTTTTCCTCTCTTGCATTTACTGTTAAATTATTGTACAATTTCACAAGTTACAAATGTTCCATTTTATAATTTGAGGAGGCTCTCTTTATGACCATTCAAGAACTTGAAAAGTACGGCATTTCCGGCACCACCGAGCTGGTCTACAACCCCACTTTCGAGCAATTGTTCGAGGCGGAGATGGACCCCACTCTGGAGGGCTATGAAAAGGGCCAGCTGACCGAGCTGGGTGCCGTCAACGTTATGACCGGAATCTACACCGGCCGCTCTCCCAAGGACAAATTCATCGTCATGGACGATGTTTCCAAGGACACTGTGTGGTGGACCTCCGATGAGTTTAAGAACGACAACAAGCCCGCTTCCAAGGAAGCCTGGGACGCCTGCAAGAAGCTGGCTCTGGACGAGCTGTCCGGCAAGAAGCTGTATGTGATGGATGTGTTCTGTGGCACCAACAAGGACTCCCGCATGGCCATCCGCTTCATCATGGAGGTGGCCTGGCAGGCTCACTTTGTGAAGAACATGTTTATCGCCCCTACTGCCGAGGAGCTGGCCAACTTCGAACCTGACTTCGTGTGCTACAACGCTTCCAAGGCCAAGGTCGAGAACTATAAGGAGCTGGGCCTGAACTCCGAGACTGCCGTTGTCTTCAACCTGACCTCCAAAGAGCAGGTCATCCTGAACACCTGGTACGGCGGCGAGATGAAGAAGGGCATGTTCTCCATGATGAACTACTACCTGCC
>SVLE01000013.1 GCA_015068065.1 Oscillospiraceae bacterium
ATCTTCTCTCTGCTGGCCAAGGAAAAGGTCAATGTGGATATCATTCTGCAGTCCATCGGCCGCGACGCGTCCAAGGACATCAGCTTCACTGTCTCTCAGGACGATATGGAGCGGGCCAAAGAGGTCATGGCGG
This sequence comes from Oscillospiraceae bacterium, assembly GCA_015068065.1. Classification (GTDB taxonomy): domain Bacteria; phylum Bacillota; class Clostridia; order Oscillospirales; family Oscillospiraceae; genus Lawsonibacter. The sequence goes on from SVLE01000013.1 coordinate 134, forward strand.
CCAATCAGGACATCATCGGCTTCAAGAGCGTGGAGGCCACCGACAAGGTCGCCAAGATCTCCATCGTGGGTGCCGGCATGGCCAACAACTCCGGTGTTGCCTGCAAGATGTTCGAGGCCCTGTTCTCCGCCGGCATCAACATCAATATGATCTCCACCAGCGAGATCAAGGTTTCCGTGCTGGTGGATGAGCGTGATGCCGAGCGCGCCGTTCAGGCCATCCACGACCGCTTCTTCAACGAGTTCGGAAGCGCCAACTGATCTGATCCTTTCCTGTGGGAGCGGGGCAAGCCTCCGCTCCCACATTTTCTCAAAAAAGTTCGTTTCAGCTATTGACATCTCCTCTTCAGACTGGTATACTGTCAAAGCAAAACAAAGCAGGAACGGTCCCCGTCCTCACCCCAGGCTTCGGGCTCAAGGGTTAACATGGTAACACTGCGTCGGATTGCCGACGTTGTTTTCACGTGTGTGCGGGTGCCATTTCGGCTTGCCGCACATTTATTTTTGTCTGGAGGTGCTTTCCCATCGCTAACACAGGTCATCAAATCAACGAAGACATCCGTGACAAAGAGGTCCGCCTGATTTCCGAAACTGGTGAACAGCTGGGCATTATGTCCGCGCAGGAGGCCCTGGATCTGGCCGAGGAGCGGGGTTTGGATCTGGTCAAGATCTCTCCCAATGCCGTGCCCCCCGTCTGCAAGGTCATGGACTACGGCAAGTTCCGCTTCGAGCAGACCAAGCGCGAGAAGGAAGCCCGTAAAAACCAGCGCGTGGTGGAGATCAAAGAAGTCCGCATGTCTCCCAGCATCGACGTAAACGACTTCAACGTCAAGCTGCGCAGCGCTCAGAAGTTCCTGAGCGAGGAAAACCGCGTCAAGGTCACCGTTCGCTTCCGCGGCCGTGAAATGGCTCACACCGATATCGGTCAGAGCCTGCTGGTCAAGTTCGCCGAGGAATGCAAGGACTGTGCTGTCCTGGACAAGGCCCCTAAGCTGGAAGGTCGGCACATGTCCATCTTCCTGTCCCCCAAATCCGCAAAAGAAACGAAAAAATAAGAAAAGGAGTTTTCTGTTATGCCGAAGATCAAGACTCACAGCGGCGCCAAGAAGCGCTTCTCCCTCACCAAGAGCGGCAAGGTCAAGCGTGCCATGACCAAAAAGCGTCACCTGCTCAACGGCCACGGCAAGACCACCAAGCTCAAGCGCCATCTGCGCGGCACTGCCTACGCCGACAAGACCAACGAGGCAGCCGTCAAGCGCATGATCCTGTACAAGTAAGGAAAGGGAGGTAGACAACAATGGCAAGAGTTAAGGGCGCGATGATGACGCGCAAGAGAAGAAATAAGATCCTGAAGCTGGCCAAGGGCTACTGGGGTTCCAAGTCCCGCCACTACAAGATGGCCAACCAGGCGGTCATGAAGTCTCTGACCTACGCCTACACCGGCCGTAAGCTGAAGAAGCGTGACTTCCGTCAGCTGTGGATCACCCGCATCAATGCCGGCTGCAAGATGAACGGCATGAACTATTCCAGCTTCATGAACGGCCTGAAGAAGTCCGGCATCTCCATCAACCGCAAGATGCTGGCCGAGCTGGCCGTCAACGACAAGGCCGCCTTCACCCAGCTGGTGGAGACCGCCAAGAAGGCTCTGGCTTAATTTTATCCTGTACAAAAGGAGCAGTTCTTCGGAACTGCTCCTTTTTTCTTTTTTGGGGCACACTATCCAAAAAGGAGTTGTGCGTATGCTGGAATCCCTGCTGGCCCGTCATGGAGCCCCTACTCTGGCCGGGCTGAAAACCGGAGTTCTGTTCTCCACAGTGTTCTCCGGGCGAATGGAAATGCTGGCCTGTTTTTCATACTGGAACCGCCGTCTGCTTCCCAAGGGCCTTCATATGCTTCCTTTGGGCGAGCGCCGCGGCCGCACTCTGATCTACCTCTATCGCCGCTCAGCACTATCCCGGGATCTGCAGCACCCTCATGCCAATGCCCTGCTGACAGAGCGCGGCTATCCCTGCCCGGACCCGGAGCGATGCATCCTCCACCTGCGTCAACGACTGGCCGCAGACGATATCTTCCCTCATGAGATCGGCCTGTTTCTGGGCTACCCCCCAGAGGACGTCCGCGGCTTCCTCCGCGACCCTTCCGCCTGCAAATATTCCGGTTGCTGGAAAGTATACGGCAACACAGATGCCGCCCGCCTTCTCTTTGCCCAATTCAGCGCATGTACCCGGCTTTACTGCCGACAGTTCGCCCTTGGTACACCGTTGGAATATCTTGCTATCCCGGACTGAACGGAATATGCATTTCTTGCCCCGCTTTTTGCGCTTCTTGCTTCTTCTTTTTTGCGTTCTTGACAGAAAAAAGGGAACTCGCTATTCTTTCTTTGGTAATTTGTTTGGTGTATTTGTCACTTTGCTGCGGCACAGCCCCTCTCTTTCTGTGCCACTCCAACAAATTTCCGCCACTTTTCTCAGAACCGGCCCCAACCTGAAGCTACAGAAAAGGAGACAATTATATGACTGCGTTTACTCTTGACATGTTCCAGACCACCGGACTGGCCATGCTGCTGTTCGTACTGGGACGCTTTCTGATCACCCGCGTGGATTTTCTACGTCGGTGCTGTATCCCCGCCCCTGTGGTGGGTGGCCTGATCTTCGCCATCGTCCATCTTGCCCTGTATCAGGGCGGAATCCTGCAGCTTACCTTCGATGAAAGTGTCAAAAACTTCTTTATGACTCTGTTCTTCACCAGTGTGGGCTACACCGCCTGCTTCCGCCTGCTCAGGCGGGGCGGCAAAAAGGTATTTCTGTTCCTGTTTATCGCCATCGTCATGGTCTGCCTGCAGAACGTACTCAGCTCCGTGCTGGCCGCGGTATTCAACTGGGACATGCGCATGGGCCTGTGCACCGGTTCCATCCCCATGGTGGGCGGTCACGGCACCGCCGGTTCCTACGGCGACCTGATGGAGAAAATGGGCCTGAACGGCGCCAACGTGCTGGCGGTCTCCGCCGCCACCTTTGGTCTTGTGGCCGGCTCCCTCATGGGCGGTCCCACCGCCCGAAGCATTATCAAAAAATACGGTTTAATCTCTGACGAGAGCCAGGATGAAATCCTTGAGATGAGCGATGAAACGCCTGAACAGAAAGAGTCCGCCGAGCGGGTGGACGTCAACTCCTTTACCAACGCCGCCATCCTGCTCATCGTGGCCGCCGGTCTGGGTACCATCCTTACCTCTGCGCTCAACGGCATCACCATCATGGGTGCCAAGCTCACCTTCCCCACCTACATTGGCTCCATGGTCATCGCCGCCATCATCCGCAACTTCTGTGATGCCAGGCACATCGTCCTCCCCTCCCGGTCTATCGATATCTGGGGCAATGTGTCCCTGTCTATTTTCCTGGCCGTGGCCCTGATGACCCTGAAGCTGTGGCAGCTGGCCGATCTGGCCGGCCCTATGATCATCATGCTGGCCGCCCAGACCGTGCTGATGTTTCTTTTCGCCCGCTATGTTGTGTTCAACCTCATGGGTCGGGATTACGAGGCCGCGGTCATGACCTCCGCTTTCTGCGGTTTCGGTATGGGTGCCACCCCCAACGCCATGGCCAACATGCAGGTGCTCACCGCTCACTACGGCCCCGCCCCTCAGGCTTATTTCATCGTACCGCTGGTAGGCTCCCTGTTCATCGACTTCTTCAACGGTATCATCATTACCGCATTCCTGAACGTACTGCCCTATGTGCAGTCCGTGCTCCCTTTCTGATTTCTCCCATAAACAAACACGCCGCACAGATGTGCGGCGTGTTTGTTTATATATCGCAATCCTTTTGACGATGTAATATAATATCAATTATCACATTTGGTGGTTTTGCATATTGATATTTCCGCCTCAACAGGCATATACTATGTCCATGGAACATTGTCTGCTTCGTCCACGAAAGGAGTTCTCTCATGGAACACGTTATTTCCACCTCTCTGCCCGTCTGCACCACTCCCCGCAAAAGTTCCGTGCACACCCGTCACGGTGAAAAGGGCCGCACCCCCTTTGACGCTCTGCGTCTCTGGTCCGCCATCACCCATGGTGTCGGTGCTGCCCTTGCCGTTCTGGGTACGTTTCTGCTTCTGTCCGCCACAACGACTCTGTATCAGTTTGCAGCCTTCGCAATCTACGGCCTGTCCATGGTCATTCTGTATACCGCAAGCACCCTCTACCACTGCCTGCGCACCTGCATCCCGTGGCGCAGACGGCTTCGCAAACTGGACCACTGCTCCATCTGTCTGCTCATTGCGGGCAGCTATACCCCCATCTGTATACTGGCACTGAGGGACAACTGCGGTCCTGCCCTGCTGACCGGGGTTTGGGCGTTTGCTCTGGCGGGTATTCTGCTGTCTTTGTGCTGGATCACCGCCCCCCGCTGGCTGTCCGCCGGGGTCTATCTGTGCATGGGCTGGCTGGCGGTGTTCGCTCTGAAGCCGCTGAGCGCTGCTCTTCCCTTGGAGGGAATGGTCTGGCTGGTGGCAGGTGGCGTGCTGTACTCCATTGGTGGGGTGCTGTATGCCCTGAAGTGGCCGGGCAGAAATAACCCTCGCTTCGGCTGCCACGAAATTTTCCATGTGTTTATCCTACTGGGCAGTGTGTGTCACTATATCAATATGTACCGGGTCGTCATCCACCTATAAAAAATTCTCTCTCATCAACGATGAGAGAGAATTTTTTTGTTTACCGCCCATCCACTCAAACAGCCAATGACTGCCCCAGCCAGCACATCCGTGGGGAAATGCACACCTACATACAGCCGTGAAAGGCCCATAAGCACCGCACAAATCAGCGCGGCATTTCCCCACCTTTTGGGCAGATAGGGCCGCCATGCGCAAGCGGCAGCAAGGGCGGCACAGGTGTGCCCCGAGGGGAAAGAGTGCGGGTCGTGCTCGGTCACAAGTGCGTTCAGTCCCTCCACAGTCAGCCATGGGCGGACCCGGCCCACCAACGGCTTAATCGTCAGGTTGGTCAGCACAAATCCCACCGCCAGCGCAAGCAGTCCGGCCACCCCCGCCCGTCTGGTCCTTTTGAAGCACAGCATCAGCAGTGACAGGGCGATCCAAATCATTCCCACATTGCCCAATTGTGTATAGAACGAGAAAACAGGATCGGTCAGCGGCCCGCGTAGATACTCCTGTATCCAAAGCAGGGCCGCGCCCTCCCATTCAAGCAGAAATTCCGACATTTCTCTCCTCCTCGGCACACCCCGCTCTTGACCATGTACAGGGGCACGATTATAATAGGATTATAATCTTTTTTTGATGAACAGGCAAGGGCACCCTGCCTGATACGGAGGTCCGCCTTGAAACAGATCGTCTGTCTGTCCAACACCCCGTGGCGCAGCATCCCCTCCCGCACTCAGCAGCTTATGACCCGAATGAAGGGCGTACAGGTGCTGTTCTTTGAGCCTGCCTCCGGCCGCAGGGATCGCAGCTGGCGCAAAGGTGGACGCCGCGTACGCCCGGAGGTCACGGTGTACACCCTCCCCCCTGTCTCCACCCAGAACGAGCTCTACCTGCCGTTGTTCCGTATGGGGCAGCGCAAGGTGGCCCGTTTCATCAACCGGCAACTGGATAAGCACCGCTTCCGCAGTTTCCTGCTGTGGACCACCTCTCCCGTCCACGTTCATCTGCTGGACCACCTCTCCTACGATGGTCTGGTCTACGACTGTGACCGGGAGTGGACCGATCTGCCCGAGCTGTGGGAGGGCACACTGGCCCGGACTGCGGACGTGGTGTTCGCCGCCTCTCACGAGCTGCTGGACGAGCTGTCCCCCTGCAGCACCAACATCGCACTGCTGCCCAACGGTGTGCACTACTCCCTGTTCTCTCATGGCAGCAATACCACCGAACGGCTGCTACCCGAAGTCAGCGGACCTGTTTTCTGCTGGACGGGCACCATCCACCCGGATCTGAACCTGTCCCCCGTGCTCCATGCCGCAGCCCAGCGGCCGGAGTGGACCTTCCTGCTGGTGGGCCGTCCGGATTCGGACAACCCCTACCTCTCCCGGTTGGAACGGCTGCCCAACGTGATCCTGACCGGACAGCGCCCGCTGGTGGAGTTGCCCGATTATTTGGCACGTAGCCAGGTGTGCATCAACCTTCTGCGCGAGGACACCCCTTACAGTGATATCATCCCCAGCCGCATCTACGAGTATCTGTCCACGGGCAATCCCATCGTATCCATGCTGTGGCCCGATCAGGTGGAGCAGTTCCCGGATGTGGTCTACGGTGCCTACACCCAGCAGTCTTTCGTGGAGCTGTGCGAGCGGGCCCTGGCCGAGGACCGCACCTGGGTGGCAGAGCGGCGGCGCAAGTATGGCGCGGAAGCCGCCTGGTCCCGTCGCGCGGAAGACATCATGCGGATTCTCAGCACCGTAGGACTCCTGTAAGCCACACTTTCACAATCCACTTTGGGAATTTGTTTTTTCCATTGTTCAAGCCTACGAATTTTCTCTCAACCTCTTGCAAATCGCCCTTTTTTTCGATAAAATATGTCTTAAGTTGGAATGAGGAGGCGCGGAATATGGCAGTTATTTCTTCCATCCTGCACTGCATGGCTTTCTGTGGCCTCAATGCGTCCAAAACCGCACTGTAACCTGACAGGCTGTCCGCACCCTTACGGACAGCCTGATTTATTTTGAGCGGTCCGCCGTTAGCCTGAGCAATATAATCCAAACCCGCTCTGCGGGGTGGATTTTCGCGCCAGACTTCATTTCATTCTTTGCCGGGCGCAGAGCCCGGCTACATCATTCAATTTTGCCTGACACAAAAATACGCTCCCGCAGAGTCAAAGATTTCTGAGCGTGTATAGGAATACAGTGCAAGGCGCCGACTTGCAGGTGGGCTTTCCGCCCATCAAAAGACGGCAACGAAGCAATGCCGATGTATACACGTTCAGAAACGGGCTCGGATTATGTTGCTCAGGCTATGGAGGTATCATATGAGCAAGAAAGTCGCCGTCATCATGGGCTCCGATTCCGATTGGCCCGTTGTCAAGGGTGCCTGCACCCAGCTGGAGGAATTCGGCATCCCCTACGAGGCCCACATTCTCAGCGCCCACCGCACCCCCGCCGCCGCCGCGGACTTTGCCAAAAACGCCCGTTCCAACGGCTTCGGTGTGCTTATCTGTGCCGCCGGCATGGCCGCTCATCTGGCCGGTGCCTTTGCCGGCAATTCCACCCTGCCCGTTATCGGTATCCCCATGAAGGGCGGTGCCGTGGACGGACTGGACGCCCTTCTGGCCACTGTTCAGATGCCCAGCGGCATTCCCGTGGCCACCGTGGCTATCAACGGTGCCAAGAACGCCGCCGTACTGGCCGCTCAGATGCTGGCCATCACCGATGACACCCTGGCCGCCAAGTTGGACGCCGCCCGTGAAAAGATGGCTGCCCAGATTGCGGAAAAGGAAGCCAAGCTTCAGGCCGAACTAAACGCTTAACTCATATTCAAAATCACCTTTATATACTATCTGGGAGGAATTTATCATGGAAAACAAGCTGCTTTACACCGGCAAGACCAAGAACGTCTATGCTCTGCCTAACGGCAACTGCCTGCTCAAGTTCAAGGATGACTGCACCGGCAAGGACGGTGTGTTTGATCCCGGGGAGAACTCCGTCGGTCTGACCATCGAGGGTGTGGGCGACGTGAACCTGCGTATGTCCATCTACTTCTTCGAGAAGATCAACGCTGCCGGCATCAAGACCCACTACGTCAGCGCAGATCTGACCAACACCACCATGGAGGTCCTGCCCGCCAAGGTCTTTGGCAAGGGTCTGGAAGTCATCTGCCGCAACAAGGCCGTTGGTTCCTTCATCCGCCGCTACGGTGACCTGATCGAGTCCGGCGCCGATCTGCCCTCCTACGTTGAAACCACCCTGAAGGACGACGAGAAGGGCGATCCCCTGATCACCAAGGACGCTCTGGTAGCCATCGGCGTGATGACCGACGAGCAGTACGAGGATCTGAAGGACATGACCCAGAAGATCACCAAGATTGTGGCTGACGATCTGGCCGAGAAGGGCATGGAACTGTACGACATCAAGTTCGAGTTCGGCTATGCCCCCGACGGCAAGGTCATGCTCATCGACGAGGTTGCCTCCGGCAATATGCGCGTGTACAAGAACGGCGAGTATATCGACCCCATGACCCTGAACAAGCTGTTCTTCGCCTGATCCCATTTCCATTACACTTGTCCGGCACCGGGGGGAGTTTTCCCTCCGGCGCCGGTACTGTATTTTCTGAGCTTTTAGGAGGACCCCTTATGGGCGGTTTTTTTGGGGCCATCGCCAAGCACGATGTAACCCTTGATATCTTCTTCGGAGTGGACTATCACTCCCATCTGGGCACCCGTCGTGGCGGCATGATCGTCTACGACGAGGAGCACGGCTTCCACCGTCAGATCCACAACATCGAAAACACCCCCTTCCGCACCAAATTTGAAAAGGATCTGCCCGAATTCCGGGGTTGCAGCGGCATCGGCTGCATCAGCGATACCGACCCCCAGCCCCTGTTGGTGCGCTCCCACCTGGGCCTGTATGCCATCTCTACCGTGGGCATCATCAACAATGCCGAGGAGTTGGTTCAGAAGTATTTCTCCGACCACGGCCACCAGTTCATGGCCATGAGTTCCGGCAAGGTCAACGCCACTGAGTTGATCGCCGCACTCATCAACCAGAAGGAAAACCTGGTGGACGGCATCCTGCATGCACAGGACGAGATCAAGGGTTCGGCCACCATCCTTATCCTTACCCCCGAGTGCATCATCGCGGCCCGGGACAAGGTAGGCCGTCTGCCCGTACTCATCGGTCAGAGTGAGGACGGTTGTTGCGTCTCCTTCGAGTCCTTTGCCTACCACAAGTTGGGCTATGAAGACGCTTACGAGCTCGGCCCCCGCGAGATCGTCAAGCTCACCGCCGACGGCTTTGAGCAGCTCTCCCCTCCCGGCGAGGAGATGAAGATCTGCGCCTTCCTGTGGACCTACTACGGCTACCCCAACTCCAATTATGAGGGCCGGAATGTAGAGATCATGCGTTATAAAAACGGCGAGATCATGGCCCGGGCTGACCGGGAACGCGGTGTGGCGCAGGACGTGGACTATGTAGCCGGTGTCCCAGACTCCGGCATTCCCCACGCCATCGGCTACGCCAACGAGAGCCATGCCCCCTTCGCCCGTCCTTTCGTCAAGTACACCCCCACCTGGTCCCGCTCCTTCACCCCCACCAACCAGAAGGTGCGCAGTCAGGTAGCCAAGATGAAGCAGAATCCCGTCCCCGAGCTCATCCAGGGCAAAAAGCTGCTGTTCGTGGACGACTCCATCGTTCGCGGTACCCAGCTGAAAGAGACGGTTGAATTCCTCTACGAGTCGGGCGCTAAGGAAGTCCATATGCGCTCGGCCTGCCCCCCCATCATGTACGGCTGCAAGTACCTGAACTTCTCCAGCAGCAAGTCCGAGATGGAATTGCTCACCCGCACCACCGTGCAGGAGCTGGAGGGTGACGAGGGCCAGAAGCATTTGGCCGAGTATGCCGATGCCCGCACCGAGCGTGGCCAGTGCATGCTCAAGACCATCTGCGAGAAGTTCGGCTTCGACTCGCTGGGCTACCAGTCGCTGGACGGCGTACTGGAGGCCATCGGCCTTGACCGGGATAAGGTATGTACTTATTGCTGGTCCGGCGAAGAATGCTAAGCAAAGCGTCCGAGCCGTTGTGAGTAGCGCGGATGGACCGAAGCAAGGAATACAAACCAAGCAAACAACGTTTGCTGTTTGTGTTCCGAGTCGCAGGGAAGCCGCGCGTCGCGAACAGGCGAGGCGTGATATCAAAAACAACACTACCTTCTAAAAAGGAGCTGCTGAATATGGATCACAAGAATTCTCAGTCCGCCAGCTACGCCGCCGCCGGTGTGGACATCGTGGCCGGCTACCGTGCCGTGGAGCTGATGAAGAAGCACGTGGCCCGCACCCGCAATAAGGGCTGTCTGGACGACGTGGGCGGCTTTGGCGGCTGCTTCGGCCTGCCCATCGCCGGCATGGATGAGCCCGTTCTGGTCTCCGGCACTGATGGCTGCGGCACCAAGGTGAAGCTGGCTATCCTCATGGACAAGCATGACACCATCGGCATCGATGCCGTGGCCATGTGCGTCAATGATATCATCTGCGTGGGCGCCAAGCCCCTGTTCTTCCTGGACTACATCGCCTGCGGCAAGAACATCCCCGAGAAGATCGCCGAGATCGTCTCCGGCGTGGCCGAGGGCTGCGTCCAGTCCGGTGCCGCCCTCATCGGTGGCGAGACCGCCGAGCATCCCGGCATGATGCCCGTGGAGGACTACGACCTGGCCGGCTTCGCCGTGGGTATCGTAGATAAGAAGAAGATCATCGACAACACCCGCATGGCCGAGGGCGACGTAGTCATCGCTCTGCCCTCCACCGGTATCCACTCCAACGGTTTTTCCCTGTGCCGTAAGGTGTTCGACATCGACAACAACAATCCCGAGCTGTACGTTCCCCGCAAGGAACTGGGCGGCAAGACCATTGCCGAGGCGCTGCTGGTCCCCACCAAGATCTACGTCAAGCCCGTTCTGGCTCTGCTGGAAAAGGTGGATGTGAAGGGCATCAGCCACATCACCGGTGGCGGCTTCTACGAGAACATTCCCCGCTCCATCCCTGACGGCCTGTGCGCCAAAATCGACAAGAGCGCCGTCAAGGTTCTGCCCATCTTCGATCTGATCGCCAAGTGGGGCAACATCCCCGAGCGCGACATGTACAACACTTATAACATGGGTGTTGGCATGACCGTGGTGGTTCCTGCGGCTGATGCCGACACCGCGCTGACCCTGCTGAAGGACAACGGCATCGACGCCTATGTTCTGGGCACCATCATCAAGGGCGAGGAAAAGGTGATCCTCGAATGAAGAAGATCGCCGTACTCGTCTCCGGCGGCGGTACCAACCTGCAGGCCCTGATCGACGCTCAGGGCCGTGGCGAGATCGTGGGTGGCGAAATCGCCGCTGTCATCTCCTCCGCTCCTGGTGCCTTTGCGCTGGAACGGGCCGCCAACGCCGGTATTCCCGGCTATGTGATCGCCCGGAAGGAGTTCCCCTCCAATCAGGCCATGACACTGGCTCTGGTGGAAAAACTGCGGGAGCTGAACATCGACCTTGTGGTGCTGGCCGGCTTCATGGTCATCCTCACCGAAGAGATGGTCAAGGCTTTTCCCAACGCCATCATCAACGTCCACCCCGCTCTGATTCCCTCCTTCGCCGGCCCCGGCTGTTTCGGCCTGCACGTGCACGAAAAGGCGCTGGAATACGGCGTTAAGCTGTCCGGTGCCACAGTGCACTTCGTCAGCGAGGAGTGCGACGGCGGCCCCATCATCAGCCAGAAGTCGGTGGAGGTGCTCCCTGATGACATCCCCGAGGTACTTCAGCGACGCATCATGGAGCAGGCGGAGTGGAAGCTGCTGCCCCAGGCCGTGTCTCTGTTCTGCCAGGACCGTCTGAAGGTAGAAGGCCGTACCGTCCGTATTCTGGACTGACCCCGCGCCCTTGTAAATCAAATCATGCGGTATGACTGACGGAAGTGGAATTAACCACAGGGAGTACCGTATTGAGAACTGCCGACCGTCTGGGCGCACCGTACCTTTGAGTATCGGTGCGCCTTCTTTTAACTGAAAGGAGAAACGATTATGCAGCTTTTGGACTTCAACAATATCCTCGCAAATCATGCCTATCCCGGCCGCGGCATCATGCTTGGCCGCTCCGCCGACAACAAAAAGGCGGTCATCGCCTACTTCATCATGGGCCGCAGCGAGAACAGCCGCAACCGCATCTTTGAGACCACCGAGGACGGCATCCGCACCAAGGCCTTCGACGAGTCCAAGATGGTGGATCCCTCCCTCATCATCTACCATCCCGTGCGCGTGGTGGGCGACGCCACCGTGGTCACCAACGGTGACCAGACCGACACCATCCGCGACTTCCTGCTGGAGGGCAAGAGCTATATCGAGGCTCTGCGCACCCGTTGCTACGAGCCCGATCCCCCCAACTACACCCCCCGCATTTCCGGCGTGGTGAACATGGACGGCTCCTACTGCCTGTCCATCCTCAAGTCCGCCGATGCAAACCCCGACTGCAACCACCGCTTCTTCTATGAGTACGACGCTCCCGTGGCCGGCACCGGTCACTTCATCCACACCTATCAGGAGAATCTGGACCCCCTGCCCTCCTTCGAGGGTGAGCCCCGCAAGGTGGCCCTCACCGCTCCCGATGCCGCTACTCTGGCTCAGGAACTGTGGGCCAACCTGAATGCGGACAACAAGGTTTCCCTGTATGTGGAATATATTGACCTTGCCGATGGCAAGCGCGACAGCGTGATCATCAACAAGCACAACTGAGGAGGATATAGATATGACCGAACTGGAACTGAAATACGGTTGTAACCCCAACCAGAAGCCTGCCCGGCTGTACATGACCGAGGGCGAACTGCCCATCACCGTTCTCAACGGCAAGCCCGGCTACATCAACTTCATGGACGCGCTCAACTCCTGGCAACTGGTCAAGGCACTGAAGAAGTCCACCGGCCTGCCCGCCGCCGCCTCCTTCAAGCACGTGTCCCCCGCCGGTGCCGCTCTGGGTAAACCCCTGACCGATGTGGAGCGCAAGATCTACTTCGCCCCCGAGGGTGACCTGTCCCCCATCGCATGCGCCTATATCCGCGCCCGCGGCGCTGACCGTCTGTGCTCCTTCGGCGACTGGGCCGCGCTGTCCGACACCTGCGATGCGGACACCGCCCGCTATCTGGCCGCCGAGGTGTCCGACGGTGTCATTGCCCCCGGCTACACCGATGAGGCGCTGGAGATCCTGAAGACCAAGCGCAAGGGCGGCTACAATGTGGTGCAGATCGACCCCGATTACGAGCCCGATCCCGCCGAGCGCCGCAACATCTACGGCATTTGGTTTGAGCAGGGCTACAATGACCTGACCATTGACGAGAAGATGCTGGAGAATATCGTCACCGCCAACAAGGAACTGTCTCAGGACGCCAAGAACGACATGATCCTGTCCCTCATCACCCTGAAGTACACCCAGTCCAACTCCGTGTGCTATGTGAAGGACGGCATGACCATCGGCGTGGGCGCCGGCCAGCAGAGCCGCATCCACTGCACCCGTCTGGCAGGCAATAAGGCAGACATCTGGTGGCTGCGTCAGCATCCCAAGGTGCTTGGTCTGCAGTTTGTGGACAACATCCGCCGTCCCGACCGCGACAACGCCATCGACATCTACATCTCTGACGAGCACGATGATGTGCTGGCCGAGGGCGTGTGGCAGAACACCTTCAAGGTCAAGCCCGAAGTCCTCACCGAGTCCGAGAAGAAAGAGTGGATCGCCAAGATGAGCGGCGTGACCGTTGGCTCCGACGCGTTCTTCCCCTTTGGTGACAACGTGGAGCGTGCCCGTAAGTCCGGCGTGCAGTACATCGCCCAGCCCGGCGGCTCCATCCGTGACGATCAGGTCATCGCCACCGCCGACAAGTACGGTATGGTTATGGCCTTCACGGGAATTAGACTCTTCCACCATTAAGTCGTTGCAAACTTCGTATCATTCGCGTCCGGACAAGTCCGAACGCTCATTCACTTCGTTGCTCCTCCTCTCCAAACCAAACCCACTTCGTTGGGCTTTGGTTTGGTTTACGGGGGAGGGATAAAGGTAAGGAGATTATAAAATGAAAGTATTAGTCGTCGGCGGTGGCGGCCGCGAGCACGCCATCTGCTGGAAGCTGGCTCAGTCCCCCCGTGTGACCGAGCTGTTCTGCGCCCCCGGCAACGCCGGTATCGCCCAGGTCGCCACCTGTGTGCCCATCAAGGCCACCGATGTGGACTCCATGGTTAAGTGGGCGAAAGAGAACGCCATGGACTTTGTCATGGTGGCCCCGGATGACCCCCTTGCTCTGGGCATGGTAGACGCGCTGGAAGCGGCCAGTATCCCCGCCTTTGGCCCCCGGGCCAACGCCGCCATCATTGAGGCCAGCAAGGCGTTCTCCAAGGAACTGATGAAGAAGTACAACATCCCCACCGCCAAGTACGAGACCTTTACCGAACTTGACCAAGCTCTGGCCTACATCCGCGAGCAGGGTGCTCCCATCGTGGTCAAGGCAGACGGTCTGGCGTTGGGCAAGGGCGTCGTGGTCGCCTCTACGGTAGAGGAGGCCGAACAGGCCGTGCGTGAAATGATGGAGGACAAGAAGTTCGGCGACTCCGGTTCCACCGTGGTCATTGAGGAGTGCATGGTGGGCCCCGAGGTCACCGTGCTGGCCTTCTGCGACGGAGAGCATCTGGTTCCCATGCTGTCCAGCCAGGACCACAAGCGTGCCTACGACGGCAACAAGGGCCCCAACACCGGCGGCATGGGCGCGTTCTGCCCCTCCCCCAACTACACCCTCGAAATTGCCGAGTTCTGCCAGAAAAACATCTTCCTGCCCACGGTAAACGCACTCAAGGCGGAGGGCCGCCCCTTCAAGGGCGTGATCTACTTCGGCCTGATGCTCACCGCCAACGGTCCTCGCGTGGTGGAGTACAACGCCCGCTTCGGTGACCCGGAGACCCAGCCCATTCTGTCCATGCTGGACACCGACCTGATGGACATCTTTGAAGCCTGCGTCAACGGCACACTGGACAAGGTGGACATCAAGTGGAAGTCCGGCGCCGCCTGCTGCATTGTGCTGGCTTCGGGCGGCTACCCCGTGTCCTATCAGAGTGGCTACCCCATCTCCGGTTTGGACAAGGTCGAAAAAAAGGCCACCGTGTTCCACGCGGGCACCAAGGTCAATGACAAGGGTGAGATCGTCAATGCCGGCGGCCGCGTGCTGGGTGTCACCGCCACGGGCAGTAGCCTGAGCGATGCCATCGCCAAAGCCTATGACGCCGCCAAGCCCATCAGCTGGACGGATATGCATTTCCGCACAGATATCGGAAAGGTGTAATATGCTTAAAAAATGTTTTTGGGCCGTGCTGGTGGGGTGTATCCTTCTTTCTTCCGCGCTCATCCGTTCCCATGGCCGCTATCAGCTCGTCCAGGAGCAGCTGGCACAGCACAGTTCTAGCGCCTGGGGGGCACTGTATTGGCTGGCCCATGAAGCGGGTAATTACGAAAGTCTGGAGGATCTTTCTAATTCCAGCTATGCAGATCGGCATAACGCCATTGTGCACTATGGGATTACTCCCCACCTCACCCCCAGTTTTGACAGTGGCACCTTTGGTTTCCTGTCCAGCGATGTGTGGCCGTTCCTGAATCTTCTGGTTCAGGCAGACCCGGACAAAACTATTACACAGCAAAGCTTCCAGCTGTTTCAGGACCTGAGTGATGAGATCGAGAAAATTTCCGTCTTTGTGATCGAATATGCCAATCAGGGCATGGCCCAAAAGGTGGAACTGATCGACCGCAATTCCCAGGTCTATCAGCAAGTCAATGAGCAAATCGCCGCCTGTGTCGACACCTATCTGGAAGACATCGTTTTCCTCACACCCCGACTGAGCAATATCGTTGAAAATCCTTAAAAAACGCCGCGGGTCATCTTTCGATGACCCGCGGCGGTCTTTCTTTCCGGTTATTCCTTTGTGGCGGAAGGATCGTTCTTCGCCGTCTGCATCAGCCGCTCCAAAGCGCTGTGCTGATTGTTCATGCACAGGGTGATGTTGTCCAGTCCCTGCCGTACCCGCTCCAGCTCGCTTGACGCCTGAGTGGCGGTGGTGCCTACCTGTGCGCGCAGATCGAAATAATCCCGCTCCACACGCTCCAGCCACTGGCCAAGCTCCCGGCGCACCTGCTCGGCCTGCGCCTGTGCCTCGTCCACGATGGTCTGGGCACGGCGGTGGGCTTCCAGTTCGATGCTGGCGGTGCGCTCCTTGATGGCGGCATAGGCTGCGGCGTCAGCCTGAGCCTCATCGGCCTGACGGCGCAGCTGCTCGTTCTGAGTGCGCAGTTCATTCAGCTGATCGGCGGCTGTTCGCTCCAGTTCTTCCTTGGCCTGCCGCACCTCTTCCCGCACCTGAGCCAGCTGCTCCCGCAATTGATCTGCTTCACTGCGCGCTTCGGTCAGCTGCGCATTCACCTGCTCCAAAGTCTGATTGTGCTCCTTTACCGAGCGCTCCAGATAGTCCATCACATCCTGACGGTTGAATCCGCCGAAAGCCGTGCTCCTGAACTTATTGTCCATAGGGCACCCCTCTCCCGCCCAAAAGGGCGTAAAAATCATATATTTAGGTTATTCTACCACACCTTGTCGAAAAAAACAATTCTCCTTTTTCACTTCCCGCAATTTATCTTTTCCCCGGCAGATTTTCCTCGCTTGAGAGCTGGTGGAGATTGACGAATTCCCCTTTATAGTGGTATACTTACTTAGTTTATTAGAGTGGAAAGGTGTGTCCATGTATGTGGGTCGCTGACGGCTGGAAAGACTATGAATTGATTGACTGCGGTCGAGGAGAAAAACTGGAGCGCTGGGGTGACCAGCTTCTGGTCCGTCCCGATCCTCAGGCCATCTGGAATACCCCCCGCTCCCACCGGGGCTGGAAGCAGAACGCGGGCCGCTATGCCCGCTCCAACACCGGCGGCGGCGCGTGGGAAAACAAGTCCATGCCCCAGCGCTGGACAGTGGATTATAAGGATCTGACCTTTAACATCAAGCCCATGAACTTCAAGCACACCGGCCTGTTCCCCGAACAGGCCACCAACTGGGACTGGGCCAGAGAGCAGATCAAAAAGGCCAACCGCCCCATCAGCGTGCTCAACCTGTTCGCCTATACCGGCGGCGCTACCGTGGCCTGCGCCGCGGCGGGTGCCAGCGTGTGCCATGTGGACGCGGCCAAGGGCATGGTCCAGTGGGCCCGTGAAAACGCCAAAAGCTCCGGTCTGGAGGAGGCCCCCATCCGCTGGATCGTGGACGACTGCGGCAAGTTTGTGGAGCGTGAGATCCGCCGTGGCCGCAAGTACGATGCCATCATCATGGACCCCCCCAGCTACGGTCGCGGCCCCACGGGCGAGGTTTGGAAGCTGGAGGAAAACCTCTATCCCTTCGTGGAACTGGTCAGCGGCGTGCTGTCCGACAATCCCCTGTTCCTCATCCTGAACTCTTACACCACCGGCCTTGCGCCCAGTGTGGTCACTTACATTCTGGAGACCATCGTATCCAAGCGCTTCGGCGGCCACACGGAAAGTCAGGAACTGGGTCTGCCCGTAAGCGAGAGTGGGCTGGTCCTCCCCTGCGGTGCAACGGGCCGCTGGCTTTGCGATTAAATCTCGCCTTTCTGAGGTGTCTTATATGAGCGACATCATTAAAACCGAAGATCTGCGCTTCTCCTACACCACCGCCGAGGGCCTTGCCCCCACGGTGCTGGACGGCGTGGATCTGAATATTGAAAAGGGCAGCTTTGTGGCCGTGCTGGGCCACAACGGCAGCGGTAAGTCCACCCTTGCCAAGCACCTGAACGCCATCCTTCTCCCCTCCGTGGGCAAGGTGTATGTCAACGGTACAGACACCTTCGACGAGGGAAAGCTGTTGGATATCCGCCGTACCGTGGGCATGGTCTTTCAGAATCCGGACAACCAGATCGTTGCCAACGTGGTGGAGGAGGACGTGGCCTTTGCCCCGGAAAATCTGGGTGTCCCACCGGAGGAAATCCGCCGCCGTGTGGATGACGCCCTGAAGGCCGTCGGCATGTACGAGTTCCGGGAGCACGCCCCCCATCTTCTGTCCGGCGGACAGAAGCAGCGTATTGCCATCGCCGGTGTCATTGCCATGGAGCCGGAGTGCATCGTACTGGACGAGCCCACCGCCATGCTGGACCCCATCGGCCGTTCCGACGTGCTTCGCACCATCAAGCAACTCAACCGGGAAAAGGGCGTCACCGTGGTCATCATCACCCACCACATGGACGAGGCCGCTCAGGCCGACCGCCTTGTGGTCATGGCCAAGGGCAAGGTGGTGGCCGATGGCACCCCGAAAGAAGTCTTTCAGGACGTGGAGGGTCTGAAGGCCGTAGGCCTGACCGTCCCCGACACCACGGAACTTCTGTGGCAGCTGCGTCAGGCAGGACTGGACGTTCCTCTGGATGCTCTGAGCGACGAGGAATGCGCCCGGGCGCTGCACGAACTTCTTACTTCCAATTCCTAATTCTCCGGGCATGACCCCTTGGGGCGTGCACCAACGATTGCAAGGACGAACTTTTATGGATGCTATCATTGAAACCAAACAGCTCTCCCACGTGTACTCCGCGGGAACGCCTTTTGAGCGCGCGGCCCTGAACTGCGTGGACTTCACCGCCTACCGCGGGGAGTACCTGGGCATCATCGGCCACACCGGCTCGGGCAAATCCACCCTCATCCAGCACCTGAACGGCCTGCTCAAGCCCACCTCCGGCCAGGTCCTCTACGAGGGACAGGATATCTGGTCCGACCCCAAGCTGACCCGGCAGACCCGGTTCAACGTGGGATTGGTGTTCCAGTACCCGGAATACCAGCTGTTTGAGGAAACTGTATATAAAGACATCGCCTTTGGCCCAGGCAACATGGGTCTGGACCAGCAGGAAATCGACCGCAGAGTGCGTCAGGCCGCCGCTTTTGTGGGTCTGACGGAGGAACAGCTGGAAAAATCCCCCTTTGAACTGTCCGGCGGCCAGAAACGCCGCGTGGCCATCGCCGGTGTTATCGCCATGGAGCCCAAGGTGCTCATTCTGGACGAGCCCACTGCCGGTCTTGACCCCGTGGGTGTGGAGGCCATTCTTTCCAATATCCGGGACTACCACGAGGCCCACAATGCCACCATCATTCTGGTCTCCCACTCTATGGAGGAAGTGGCCCGGTCGGTGGACCGTCTTGTGGTGGTCAACGACAGCGTCATTCCCTTCCACGGAACACCCCGTGAGGTGTTCCGCCACGGACAGGAGCTGGAGAATATGGGTCTTGGCGTACCCCAGATGACCCGGGTGTTCAACCGTCTGCGGGCACTGGGTGCCAATATCGATGACTCTGTGTACACCATTGAGCAGGCGAAGAACGCCATTCTCAAGGCGAAGGGGGTGCTCTGATATGGCGCTGAAAGACATTACGCTGGGTCAGTACTTCCCCGGCAACTCCCCCCTGCACCGCATGGACCCCCGCACCAAGATTCTGGGCATCACCCTGTATATCGTGGCCCTGTTCATGGCAAAAAGTTTCGTGTCCTACGGCTTTTTGTTTGCTGTGTTGGCCGCGCTGATTCGCATCTCCAGAGTACCCGTCAAGTCCATCGTACGCGGACTGAAGCCGGTGGTGTTCATCCTTGTGTTCACCGCCCTGCTCAATATTTTCTACACACCCGGCGAGCATGTACTGCTCAGGATCTGGGTGCTCACCGTCACGCTGGAGGGCGTACGCACTGCCTTTTTCATGGTGGTCCGTATTATGATGCTCATTGCGGGCACCTTCCTGCTGACCTACACCACCTCGCCCATTTTGCTCACGGACGGCATCGAGAATCTGCTCTCCCCCCTGAAAAAGCTCCGTGTCCCCGTCCATGAGCTGGCTATGATGATGTCCATCGCCCTGCGCTTTATCCCCACCCTCATCGAGGAGACGGATAAGATCATGTCCGCCCAACGGGCAAGGGGTGCCGATTTTGAAACGGGAAACCTCATCCAGCGTGCCAAGGCGCTTATCCCCCTGCTGGTACCCCTGTTCATCTCCGCTTTCCGCCGGGCCGATGAGCTGGCAGTGGCCATGGAGTGCCGCTGTTACCACGGCGGTGAGGGCCGTACCCGTCTGCGTCAGCTGAAGTACCGTACTTTGGATTGGGTCACGCTGACGCTGGCTCTTGTCATGTGTGCTGTTGTCTTTATTTTGGGCAAATTTGGACTTTAAGCGAAAGGAGTGCGGTGCTCTATGCGAAACATCGCTTTGAAACTGATGTATGTTGGCACCGCCTATCATGGTTGGCAGGTGCAGAAAAACGCCGTCTCTGTAGCGGAAACGCTGGAAAAGGCCTTGGAAACCGTGGTATGCCACCCGGTGAAGTGCACCGGTGCGGGCCGCACGGACGCGGGAGTGCATGCAGAGGTCTATATCGCCAACTTCCGCACCACCTCCACCATCCCCTGTGACCGCATCCCGCTGGCCGTGAATACCCGCCTGCCCGATGATATTGTGGTGGTCAAGGCCACCGAGGTGCCTGACAGCTTTAACGCCATCGGCTCCTGCAAGCAGAAGGAATACACCTACCGCATCTATAACTCCCGCCTGGGTAACGCCTTTCTGGTGGACCGGGCGTGGTTCTATCCCAAGTATCTGGACGAGACCATTATGCAGCGGGCGGCGGATCAGTTCGTTGGCACTCACGATTTCCGTGCCGTGCGTTCCGTAGGCACTGAGACCCGCACCACTGTGCGCACCGTCTATTATTTTGACGTGAAGCGCGATGGACAGATGATCGAATGCCGGGTCAGTGCCAACGGTTTTCTCTATAACATGGTGCGGGCCATGGTGGGCACCATCGTCTACGCCGCCGAGGGCAAACTCTCCCCGGAGGACATCCCCGCCATTCTGAACTCGGGCAACCGCACCCTGGCCGGTCCCACCGTTCCCCCGGGTGGCCTATATATGACCAAGCTGTGGTACGAGGAAGAGGTTCTGTAAACATACCTGTCACTATGGGAGCATACTTATGAAGCAGTCCAACCGCACTGATGCGGCCCCCAAAAAACAAAATACGTTCCTGCGCCGTGTGCTTGCCTTTGCCCTGACCGTTGTTCTGGTTCTGGGCGCACTGGCTGCCGTAGTGCACCGGGACAAGCTGAATCTGGACTTCCTGCGCCGCTGGCTGACCTATCGTTCCATCCAGACCAGCCAGGCCGGTCTGACCGAGCCGTTTACCCACGGCGGTGGTGACCGGCTGGATATGACCTGTCTGGAGAGCGGCTTTCTCTTCTCCTCCACTGCCGGAGCTCACTTTTACTCCTCCGGCGGCGTGGAGCTGGCCAGTCAGGTGACCCACATGGAGAATCCGGTGCTGAATTCCGCCTCCCGCTACGGGGTGGTCTACGATGCCGGAAGTACGAATCTGTTCCGCTTCGGTAGTAATCACGAGCCCATCATTTACTCCGAACCGGACAGCAGCGGTATCCTCTCCGCCCGGGTCAACAACAGCGGCTGGCTTACCGTCACCGGTCTGCACAACCACTACCGCAGCGGTGTGACCGTCTTTGACGCCCATCAGCAGCCGGTTATTTCCCTGAACTATTCCAGTGCCTTCGCTACCGATGCCATCCTTTCCTCCGACTGCCGTACCGTGGCCGTGGTCACCATCAGTCAGACACAGGGTACCTTCCACAGCACCGTGCATTTCCACTCCACCAACGCGACCGAGCCTTTCGCCACTGTGAAACTGGACGGGTTCACTGTTCTGGACATGGACTTTGACTCCGACGGTCTGTGGCTGTTGGGCGACTCCTCGCTGGTCGTTCTCTCCCCCCGGGGTGAGGTGCGGGGAGAATATCGGTTCGACCCTGATTATTTGAAAGGCTATACCATGGAAGGGGACGGCTTTGTGTCCCTGCTGCTTGGCAAGTATCGGGCCGGCTCTGCCCGTTCGCTGATCACCATTGACCGGGACGGCGGGGTCATCGCACAGCAGGACCTGAACACACAAGTGCTTTCCATGTCCGCTTCCGGCCGGTATCTGGCACTTCTCTCCGGTCAGGAGTTGAATATCTACACCAACGACTTGACCATTTACAACACACTTTATGACACCCAGGGCGCCCGTCACGCAGCCGTATACAACGATGCAAGCGTGCTCCTTGCGGACAGTCAGGAGGCGTGGCTGTATATTCCCTCCTGAGAAAGGAACTCCGGGCTATGACATATCTGATTTACGACGCGGTCATTCTCGTTCTCCTGCTCTTCTTTTTCCTGCGCGGCCGCAAAAAAGGTCTGGTTCTGACCCTGTGCGGACTGGCAACTATCTTTATCGCCCTGTTTGGTGCACGCATGGCCTCCGATTTCTTTGCCCCCACGATAGCCGATTTGCTGGCACCCCGCTTCTCTCCCGTTATTGAGGAACAATTGGACAACGGTCTGGAGGAAAAGCTGAACGAGATGCTCGCTTCCGGCGAGGAGGGCGGCAACCTCCTTGTTGATCTGCTCACCAAATTCGGGCTGTATGACGATGTTTCCAGCGCCATTCAAAATGCCGTTTCCGGCCAGACAGCTCAGACCATAACCGATGTAGCCATTTCCCTTTCCCATGCAGTGGCCGAGGTGGTGGCCGGTGTACTGGTCTTTGTGGTGGCATTCCTCGCCATCATCGTGCTATGGTTCTTCCTGAGTCACGCGCTGGATCTGGCCGCCCGGCTGCCCGTCATAAACGGTCTTAACCGCACTCTGGGCGGATTGTTCGGCCTGCTTGAGGGTATGCTGTTACTGTTCCTGATTGCGTGGGTCATGCGCCTTTTGGGCGGAGTCATCCCCGAAGAGGCCGTGAATCAGACCACCCTGCTGAACTTCTTCTTCACGACTAACCCCATCTCCCTGATTGCCGGAATTTAACTGGGGTATTATTCATGCCCAGTTCATATTTATATCGTATTGTAATTAACACCTTTCTCGAAAAAGCGATTTCCGCTTTTTCGAACAGTCTCTCCTGAAAGGAGTGTTTCTCATGCAACCTACCATCTGCAGCCGCTGCCAGAAACATGTGGCCGTGGTTTTCATTACCAAAGTGGAAAACGGCACCGCCAAAAACGAAGGGCTGTGCCTGAAGTGTGCTAAAAATCTGGGCATCAAGCCCATTGATGAGATGATGCAAAAAATGGGCATCACGGAGGAGGATCTGGAAAGTCTGACCTCCGAGATGATGTCCGCTTTCGGCGGCGCGGAAGGGCAGGAGGGCCTGCTCCCCCAGCCTGATCAGAGCGAGGAGGACGATGGCCGCACTGCCACCTTCCCCTTCCTCAATCAGCTCTTCGGAAACAATCCCCCTGTGCCACAGGAGCCACATGACAGCCGTTCCCGGGGACAGGATGCCGCCAAGGGTCAAAAGGGCGACAAGCCCATGAAACGCAAATTTTTGGAAAGCTACTGCATCTCCCTGTCCCAGCGGGCAGCGGAGGGCAAGCTGGACAAGATGATTGGCCGGGAGCGGGAGCTGGAGCGTGTGATCCAGATCCTCAACCGCCGTCAGAAGAACAACCCCTGTCTTATCGGCGAGCCCGGTGTGGGCAAGACTGCCATCGCCGAGGGCCTTGCCATGCGCATTTTCAAAGGCGAAGTGCCCTACAAGCTGCTGGACAAGGAGGTCTATCTGCTGGACCTGACCGCCCTGGTAGCAGGCACCCAGTTCCGCGGACAGTTTGAAAGCCGCATGAAGGGCCTGATCGAGGAGATCAAGAAGCTGGGCAACATCATTCTTGTCATTGACGAAGTGCATAATATCGTGGGTGCGGGCGATGCCGAGGGTTCCATGAACGCCGCTAACATCCTCAAGCCCGCCCTGAGCCGGGGTGAGCTTCAGGTCATCGGTGCCACCACCCTCACCGAGTACCGCAAACACATCGAAAAGGATACTGCGCTGGAACGCCGCTTCCAGCCCGTCATCGTGGAGGAGCCCTCCATTGAAGACAGTGTCGCTATTCTGGAAGGTATCGCTCCCTATTACGCCAACTTCCATCAGGTAACCATCTCCCCGGAACTGTGCCGTCAGGCGGTTGTCATGTCCGAGCGGTATATCACAGATCGGTATCTGCCCGACAAGGCCATTGACCTGATCGACGAGGCCTGTTCCAACGTGAACCTGAAAAACATCTCTCTGGCCCGGGCCGCCGCCGTGGAAAAGGAGCTGGCCGACCTTGCCAAGGAGCAGGAAGTCATGGTGGCAGACGGCAGCGACAAGGCCTACGAGCGCCTTGCCGCCATCAAAAGCACTCAGCTGCGTCTGCAGGAAGAGCAGGAACAACTGAAGCAGACTGCCCGACCCGAGCTGACCGTGGCCCATCTGGCCAACGTCATCGAGCTCTGGACCCGCATCCCCGCCAGCCAGATCCGCGAGCAGGAGTACGAGCGCCTCGCCAAGCTGGAAGACCGACTCAAAGAGCACATCATCGGCCAGGACGAAGCCGTCAAATCTGTCTGTGCCGCTGTCCGCCGGGGCCGCGTGGGTATCAGTCCCAAGCGCAAGCCCGTGTCCTTCATCTTCGTGGGCTCCACCGGTGTGGGTAAGACGGAGCTGGTCAAGCAGCTGGCCGCCGACCTGTTCAACACACCGGAATCTCTCATCCGCCTTGATATGTCCGAGTTTATGGAAAAGCACGCCGTCTCCCGCATCATCGGCTCCCCTCCGGGCTATGTAGGTTATGACGAAGCGGGCCAACTGACGGAAAAGGTGCGCCGCAAGCCCTATTGTGTGGTTCTCTTTGACGAGATTGAAAAGGCGCACCCGGACGTGCTGAATGTGCTACTGCAGATTCTGGACGACGGACGCATCACCGACGCCCAGGGCCGCACGGTGAATTTCGAAAACACCGTCATCGTCATGACCACCAACGCCGGCAGCAACACCAAGTCCGGCAGCGTGGGCTTTGGACGCACGGCCAACGAGCAGGGCAAGGAGCGGGCCATGAAGGCCCTGCAGGACTTCCTGCGCCCGGAGTTCATCAACCGCGTGGACGAGATCGTCTACTTTAATCAGCTTGCCGAGGATGATTTCAAGCGCATCGCCGTCCTCATGCTGAACGAGCTGAAATCTGCCTTAGCAGATAAAGGCATCTCCTTCCAGTGGGATGAGAGCCTGCTGGACTATCTGGTCAAAAAATCCTACTCCGCCGCCTACGGCGCACGCAACTTGCGCCGCCTGATCCAGAAGGAACTGGAGGACACCATCGCCCTCAAACTCATCGAGAACTACCAAACCCCCGTCACCCACCTGAAAGCGGTGGGCAACGAGGAGAAATTGGAACTACTGAGTCTATGATATAAACACGCGCCCCGATATTATCGGGGCGCGTGTTACATTATGCGGTCAGCCCCAGTTCTTCCCACGCCTCCCGCTCGTTATCGGCAGAAAAGCAGAACCGGCCTGCGTGATCGTATACCTCCACATGACCCCTGACCCAAACAATACTGTAATCCATAGTGCCGCACTCCTTTCGCTTTCTTATCTTGACTGTATCATAGCAAAAGAAAAGCACAATAAAACGGACTTTGTACGCAAACAAAGCCGCCCATTGGGCGGCTTTGTCTCTGATTATGATAGGTTGTCGATATCCTGTAGCCAATGGAATGGATCGGTAAATTTTCCTCCCATGACCTGGAACACCTTTTTATCCCGCTGCTCCATCAGCTCATAGGCCATATTGGCAAAATCCTTTGCCGTTACCATGAGCAGTTCTGCGTCTCCGCACTGCACTCTGCGAGGCTTGCCCAGCTCATCCAGCCGTTCCAGCACGTAGGGTGCTTGGATATGAGGCCACATTCCACAACCTCTGGCGTAGTACCACAACTGATCCCGGATTGCCTCGTACTCTGCCCGGGTCTTGGCCATTTCTCTCGCCCAGTCGAGCTTATCGTTCACAAAACAGTATTCCACATAATGACGCAGGGTGCATTTGGTAATGGGCACACCAAGGAAAATCATCTTGGTATTCATCTTATACATCTTCTCCCAAGGGGAGTCCTTGGCAAAGGGAGTATTTCCATAGGTACCAAAGCGTCGTCCGCTCTGACCGTGGGTCTTGGTAAGATACTCCGCATCCTTGCCGATGGCCGCCACGGAGTGGGTGGGCTGATGGCTTCTGCGGGCGTCAGGCAGCTGCCGGAAGTAATTGGTCAGGTAACCAACATCGGACGGTGTATCCGGAGTCCAGTTTTTATAAAGGTTATACCAGTCATTGGAACACAGGGTGGGGAAAATCACTGTTCCTTCCTCGCCTACGGCCTCCAAAAGGCCGGACACGACGGTATCCGCTCCGTTCTCCACGGGACCCAGACTCTTAAAAGAGGAGTGCACCAGCACAGAATCGCCCGGCTTTACGCCCAGCTTTTCTACCGCTTCCCTGACATTCTGTTTCGTAACCATAGATAGGCCTCCTGTCTGCTTCTCAGCACATCTTTGCCCCGGCGGGAATCTTGTCATCCAGCATGAGCAGGTTGAGTTTTTCCTCACCCTTCTCGGTGTGGACGGCGGAGATGAGCATACCGCAGGATTCCTGCCCCATCATCTTGCGGGGAGGCAGGTTGACGATGGCCATCAGGGTCTTGCCCACCAGTTCCTCGGGCTTGTAGAACTTGGCGATGCCGGACAGGATCTGGCGGTCGGTGCCTGTGCCATCGTCCAGAATAAACTTGAGCAGCTTGTCGCTCTTTTTCACATTCTCACAGGACTTGACCTTCACAGCGCGGAAGTCAGACTTGCAGAAAGTGTCAAAGTCCACCTTCTCCTCAAGCTGGGGCTCCAGCTCCAGATCGGGCAGAGCGGCCTTCTTGGCAGCCTCGGCAATAGCCTCCAGTTCGGCAACGGCCTTCTCGGTGTCGATACGGGGAAACAGGTTGTCGCCCCGCTCCACCGTGGCATCAGCCCGCAGAGAGCCGTAAATGGCGGCGCTGTCCCAGGTAGAGCAGCACTCGCAGGCGCCGATCTGGCGCAGGATCTCGGCAGAGGATTCCGGCATAAAGGGAGTCAGCAGGATAGCAGAAATGCGCAGGCACTCCAGCAGGTTGTACATGACAGTGGCCAGACGGTCGCCGTTGGCATCCATATCCTTGGCCAGCGCCCAGGGGGCGTTCTCGTCGATATACTTGTTTGCCCGACCAATGACCTTGAATACCTCGGCAAGGGCGTTCTGGAAAGCATAATGCTCCATCTGCTCCTCGTAGCGACCGCGCAGGCCGGAAGCCATGGCCACCAGTTCCTCGTCCAGAGCGTCCGCCTTGCGGGCGGTGGGCAACTGACCATTGAAGTACTTGCCCACCATGGACACGGTGCGGCTGAGCAGGTTACCAAGGTCGTTGGCCAGATCCACATTGATGGTTCCAATCAGAGCCTCGTTGGAGAAGTTGCCGTCAGAACCGAAGGGGAAGGTACGCAGCAGGAAGAATCGCAGGGCATCCACACCGAACTTCTCTGCCAACACGTAGGGATCCACCACGTTACCCTTGGACTTGGACATCTTACCGCCGTCCAGCAACAGCCAGCCGTGGCCGAAGACCTTCTTGGGCAGAGGCATCTCCATGCTCATGAGCATGGCAGGCCAAATGATGGAGTGGAAGCGGACGATCTCCTTACCCACGAAATGCACATCGGCGGGCCAGAAGTCCTTGTAATCATCGTACTTGTCGTTCAGGAAGCCCAGCGCGGTAGTGTAATTAAACAGGGCATCCACCCACACGTAGACCACATGGCCGGGGTCAAAATCCACAGGCACACCCCAGGTGAAGCTGGTGCGGGAGACACACAAATCCTCCAGACCGGGCTTGATAAAGTTGTTTACCATCTCGTTGACGCGGGACTTGGGCTCCAGAAAATCGGTGTTTTCCAGCAGGTCCTGCACCTTCTGGGCATACTTGGACAGCTTGAAGAAGTAGGCCTCCTCCTCCGCGTCCTCCACGGGGCGGCCGCAGTCGGGGCACTTGCCGTCCACCAGCTGACTCTCGGTCCAGAAGGACTCGCAGGGCTTGCAGTACTTGCCCTTGTAGGCACCCTTATAGATGTCGCCCTTCTCGTACATCTTCTTAAAGATTTTCTGAATGGCGGACACATGGTAATCATCGGTGGTGCGGATGAAGCGATCGTTGGAGATATTCATCAGCTTCCACAGATCCAGAATGCCCCGCTCCCCCTGCACGATATTGTCCACAAATTCCTGAGGGGTAACACCGGCGTCTCTTGCCTTGTCCTCAATCTTCTGGCCGTGCTCGTCCGTTCCGGTAAGGAACATGACCTCGCAGCCGGTCAGCCGCTTATAGCGGGCCATTGCATCGGTGGCCACGGTGCAGTAGGTGTGGCCGATATGCAGCTTGTCACTGGGGTAGTAGATGGGTGTGGTAATATAAAACTTTTTATTTTCCATGGTGAGTTCCCTCCCAATTTTCTCTCATTCTTCCGGTTCGGTCTGCTCGTCCGCATCAGCCCCCCGGGGCATTCGCTCCGAACCGAACGCCGCACGCAGAAGCATACTGCTTTGCGCCGCGAGGTAGATGATTACAAACACATACACCATTCTGAAGGCTATGCTGTGCCTGTCGGCCAATGTGATACCGGACAGGCTGATACTCATGAGGCAGAACACGCAGGTCCAGCCCGCACCGCCTTTGCCAACGGCCAACGTGACCAGTCCGTAAAGGGCCAATACCACCGTGACCCCCGAGAGCATCTGCCAGACAAACAGTCCCATCTCCGGCTGCCGGGCATGATCCTGATAGCCCGCCACCAGCCAAACCACGGTTGCGAAGGATGGCCCCATATAGAGTGCCGGAGTGTATTTTGACCATTGACCGCGATAGGCACTGCGCCCGGCCGGGATCGCAACCGTGCCGCCCACAATACACAAAACCCAGGTCAGCATCAGCATCGCGTTTTTGCGGTAACTGCCAATCTGCTCCCACAGTCCCACAAGACCTGCGACCATAAGCACAAAGGCAGCGCAAATCACCAAAAGGATATATTCCGTATCACCGGGAGCACACAGCCACTGTTGCGGCGTATATTCTTTTTTACCCATTCCCCGGCATCCCGCTGCAAACAAGAGCAGCAGTACCACCGCCAGCCCCCACAGCATCCATGTGGCAGGACACGCACGCATCAGCTTCAGCTGCGGATCATAAGCCAGAGACAGTTCCAACCGCCGCAACGCAAGGCCAGCAATACCGCCCATGCCGGCCACGATGGGCAGCAGATATTCCTTTTTCATAGCAAGCCTCCTTGCCAGGTTTTCACTATCTGAATAGTTTATACCAATTCTCACCAAAAATCAACCGACATACCACTTTTTCACAGGGAATCTCTCGTCCATGCCACCAGCAAATCCACACACGCCCCATAGGAGCGGATGCCCATGGTCTGACCGTTACCCTTAAGGAAAGAATCGTAGGCCTGCTCCGCCAAATCTTCCACCGGGGACGCAAGGGCCGCCCAGTATGCGTTATTGTCATTCCAGTCGGTGACCAACTCCTCCGGAAACGCGGCACGAATCTCGTACCAGGCCTCCCGGTCCACGGAATACAGGGCGTTGGACAGATGGATCAGGCCCAAAAGATAACCGGAATACTGGAATGCCGGGTCTTTACAGGTGATGCAGGCCGCGATGCCCACAAAGTTAGCCTCCTCCTCTGCTGCTACCATTCGCTGATGTGCCATCTCGTGAGCAACGGTGGCAGGAAGCAGACAAGCAGGTGCATCCACATTCACATTGGCCTCCCCCGTAAACGGAAAATAGACCCCAGTGAAGCCCAATACACTTTGCAGTCGTGAGAAAAACAGCGGCTTGGCTGACACGGACGGAATACTAAGAAACGCAAATTCCTCTATAAGACCGTCATAGACGCATACGCCCCGCTCCAAACATTCCTGTGGGGATACGGCAAAATGTCCCTGCGCATCCCGGGGCACCTGAACAGACAGTTCTCCGGCCTTTTGTCCAAACAGCCGGGTTATCTGAGTCAGTTCCTCCACAGAACACGCCCCCACCTCCAGTCCGCTTCGTTGGGCAAAGGAGGGAGCATAATAAGCCGCGTTCCACAGCCAGTCCAGTCCGGCCACCAGCCAGAGTACCGCCGCTACCAACAGCAGCAGACGGCGCAAAAGACGGCGCAGTGACCGCTCCCGGATCAGCCGAACCACTGTCCAAACCATCCAAACGACTGCCCCTGTAATGGCGAAAACAGTCAGAAGCTCCGCCCCGGAAACAGGCACTGCAGACCAAACACGCCCCCAAAACTGTGCCACGGGGGCCACAATTCCAAGGACCCAGCGTTCCATGAGCAGTCCATTCTCTTTTAGTATCCGGAACAACAGCAACAGTGCCACAGGAAGCAACAGTACCACAGTTAAAATCCAGTTTCGTTTTTTCATAACAAAATCACCGGATCGGTATTCCACTCCCGTCCGGGAGCAGGAATTGTTTCAAAGCACAAATCGTACAAATCGGTACACCGGGCTTCCAGTTCAAACAATTTGCGCCCCGTTTCATCCAGCACACGGGCATGGGCGGGCTTGGTGAGAATGGGAAGTGACGCGCGCGCTTTCATCTGCCGCAGCACCTCTCTGCCCCGCTCGTTGAAGCCCAGCACCCGAATATAGGGCGGCGCATACGGCACGTCGGCCGCCGTCAGCCCAAGCCAGGCCCACAGCACTAGCCGATTCAGCCGGGCGCGGGTATACCGTTTGGTTTTGACCTGTTCAAAAAAGTCATCCACGCTGATGCAGGTCTTCCCCGCCCGCTCCAATCGGTTGGGCAACCCCTCTGTCAATCCGCAGTCGGGCAAGCGTTCCCAGTCCTGTGCCGTCATGGTGCGCAGGCGGGCCAGAATGGCACGTTCCACATGAACAAGACCGGTTTGGGCCACGGTGTGGCCCTCCAGCAGGGCCCGTCCGCCCTCGGGCAGATAGGGCTGGGCCGCATCCCAGTTTCCCTCAGCAAGTTCCATGCGGATCTGAGTTGCAGAGACAAACCGCGCTGTCTGGCCGGTACTGTTGTGGGCAGCCCCCTTCCGCAGGACAGTCATGGGCTCTATGCCGCTGTTAAGGTCATTCAGTGCCCGGATATATTCTACACCCAGATTGTTGTTGGGCCTGGACAGCAGGCCACCCAACTCCACACCAAGTAATTCCTCCACTGCCTGCTGACGGCAGGCGGCGAAGGTCGCTCCGTCATTCACCAAAGCTCGCACGCGATTTTCATATTCCGGGCCGTCCAGACACTGGGCCACCCGGTTCAGTCCTTCAATATCCCCACACTCACTTCCAAAGGACAGAGCATCCACCACACCGCATGCATCAAGGATATTGATCGCTCCCCGGGCAAAGGACTCCGCCGAGGAGCAAGCCCAAACCGTAGGAAGCTCCAAAACAAGGTCCGCACCCCCCATCAGGGCCAGCCGGGCCCGCGTCCACTTGTCCGCAATGGCGCAGTCGGCCTGCTGCACCCAGTTGCCACTCATCACGGCAACCACGGCGCAC
This sequence comes from Oscillospiraceae bacterium, assembly GCA_015068065.1. Lineage (GTDB taxonomy): Bacteria > Bacillota > Clostridia > Oscillospirales > Oscillospiraceae > Lawsonibacter. Next base: position 31,358 of record SVLE01000013.1, read on the forward strand.
TCCTCCCCCAGACGAAGTCTGGTCTGTTCAATTTGGAACGCATGGCCTGTGTGAAAGGGGTTATATTCCGCAACAATGCCGGCAACTTTCATGAAAAATGTCCTCCCACGGAAAATTTCTTTGGAAAACTAGGGATTGTGGGCTTGTTCTTTTCAAACAAAAGGATTAAAATAGTATAGAATTAGTTTAATATATTCCTCGTGCTGAGGCAACAAAAACATCGCTTTGAAGGAGAGAAACCCACATGAATATTCTGGTTATCAACGCCGGCAGCTCCTCCCTGAAGTATCAGCTGCTCAACCCCGAAACTCAGCAGGTGCTGGCCAAGGGCCTGTGCGAGCGCATCGGCATCGACGGCAAGTTTACCTATAAGCCCGACGGCAAGCAGGCCATCAAGGAAGCCGATGTGGCTATGCCCACCCATTCCGAGGCTATTCAGGCCGTTCTGAATGCTCTGGTGGACAAGGACAACGGTGTGATCGGCTCCATGAAGGAGATCGACGCCGTGGGTCACCGCGTGGTACACGGCGGCGAGAAGTTCGCCAAGTCCGTCCTCATCACCGATGAGGTCATGGCCGCCATCGAGGAGTGCAATCCTCTGGCCCCCCTGCACAACCCCGCCAACATCATCGGCATCAAGGCCTGCCAGTCCCTGATGCCCGAGACCCCCATGGTGGCCGTGTTTGACACCGCGTTCCATCAGACCATGCCCCCCGTGGCCTATACTTACGCCCTGCCCTACGAGTACTATGAGAACGATAAGGTCCGCCGCTACGGCTTCCACGGCACCAGCCACAAGTACGTGGCTCAGCGCGCCGCCGCCATGCTGGGTAAGCCCATTGAGGAGCTGAAGCTGATCTCCTGCCATCTGGGCAACGGCTCCTCCGTCACCGCCGTGGACTGCGGCAAGTCCGTGGACACCTCCATGGGCTTCACCCCCCTGGCCGGTCTGCCCATGGGCACCCGCTGCGGCGACATCGATGCCGGCATCATGGAATACCTGATGAACAAGTACGGCATGGACATCAAGGAAATGCTGAACATCATGAACAAGAAGTCCGGCGTGCTGGGCGTGTCCGGCGTGTCCTCCGACTTCCGTGATCTGGAAGCCGCCGGTGCCGAGGGCAACAAGCGTGCCGCTCTGGCCGTTGAAGTCTTTGAGTACGGCGTGAAGAAGCTCATCGGTTCCTACGCTGCCGCCATGGGCGGTGTGGACGCCGTCATCTTCACCGCCGGTGTGGGCGAGAACGGCGGCGGCAACCGCGCCAACATCACTGCCGGTCTGGACTTCATGGGCATCAAGATCGACGTCGAGAAGAACAAGGTCCGTGGCGAGGAGATCGACATCTCCGCCGAGGGCGCTACCGTCCGTACTCTGGTCATCCCCACCAACGAGGAACTGATGATCGCTCTGGACACCGCTGCTCTGGCTAAGTAAATACAAATCAAATTCAAAACGGCAGCCGCATCGCGGCTGCCGTTTTTCTGTACTTAATTCAATGTCAGCGGTTCAAATTCCTGTACCAGTCTCTTAATGGTGGAGATTTCTTCCTGCGTAACTTCTTCATCAAAGTCACAGAAGAGGTTGTCCGTCACATCCGTACCGGTAATCATGCGATACCACAGCAGACCCAGCGCATAGCGCCCCGCACCCAGTGTGGCGTGGAAGGTGTCCCGGTGGATCTTTTCAAACCCACCCGCCAACATGTTCTGGAACAGTTGTCCGGAGGGGATGATGCCGTCGGCCCCGATTTTCTCCGCCGCCAGTTCGTAGGCCTTTTGAATGTCGGCGAACATATCCTTATGGTCGGCATAGCCCACTTTTTCCAACTTGGCACTTCCCTGCTCATAGGCCCAGGTCTGGTGCACAACGATTTTCGCCTTGGGTGCACACTGTCGGGCATAGTCCACCAGGGCATTGATGTAGGGGTAATAGCTGTCCGGGTCAAAACTGCGGCCGCTGGCCTGCTGGACGGTGATCACATCCCACTCCCGGCTGAGCAGAGCCTGCTTCAGGGAAATAAAAAAGCCCGTGGAATGGCCGTTGTACACCAATTCATAACCCTTCTCCTCCGCCAGCATATAGCGGTAGTGGCGGTCCAGCGTACAGCCGCCGTAATAAAGGCCCACAACTGAAAGTTTCTGCCCGCCTGCACGGGTGATCTGGTGCAAATAACGAATCGCATCGTTTGAAAAGCTGTTGCCGATAGCAAGCACATTCATTTTCAGTTCCTCCTGAATGATCATTCTCTGCGGTCGTCCACTTCCAGATCCAGTCGAGTGGCGCGTATATGCTCCAAAATCGTGTCCGCGTGCTTTGGGGGATCAATAACAAACTCTTTCTCCCCTTCACTCCAGCGCAAAATCAGTTTCAGAACCGGCAGTTCCTTGCCGCAGCAGCCGATGGTGGGCAGACTTGCGTTGCGCACAACAACCCCGGTCAGCTCAGACAGAGGAACGTATCCCCAACCGGGAAAGGCCGGCAGATAAAAAGCCTTTTGGCTGACCCGGTACTGGGCCACACGGTCAGCTGTGCGGAAGTCCTCCTTCACATCAGGCAAGTACACATCGGAACACAAACTTTTGGGTTCAAGCAAAGACATGGGACGACCTCCTTTTGTAAATTCCACTTTATCTTACTATCCACAATATACTCTGTCAATAAAAATTCCGGAGGAAGGTACAACCTTCCTCCGGAATCGATTCAGATGAAATTACACCAGCTTGGCGCCATTGATCTTCACGCCGGGGCCCATGGTGGAAACCACGGTGCAGCTCTTGACGTAAGTGCCCTTGGCGGCAGCGGGCTTAGCCTTGATGATAGCGCCCATGATGGCGTTGAAGTTGTCAGCCAGCTTCTCAGCGCCGAAAGACACCTTGCCGATGGGGCAGTGGATGATGTTGGTCTTGTCCAGACGATACTCAACCTTACCGGCCTTGATCTCGTTGACAGCCTTGGTCACGTCCATGGTGACGGTACCGGCCTTGGGAGAGGGCATCAGGCCCTTGGGGCCCAGAACCTTACCCAGACGGCCCACCACGCCCATCATGTCGGGAGTGGCAACGACCACGTCGAACTCGAACCAGTTTTCTTTCTGGATCTTCTCGACCATATCCAGCTCGCCGACATAGTCGGCGCCGGCAGCCTGAGCCTCGTCAGCCTTGGCGCCCTTAGCGAAGACCAGCACGCGCTGGGTCTTGCCGGTGCCGTGGGGCAGAACGATGGCACCACGAACCTGCTGGTCAGCGTGACGGGAGTCAACGCCCAGCTTTACGTGCAGCTCAACAGTCTCATCAAACTTAGCGGGAGCGGTCTTGACGACCAGATCCATAGCCTCGCTCACTTCATACAGAGTGGCTTTGTCGATCTGCTTGGCGCTCTCCTGATACTTCTTGCCTCTAAACATAGCTTATTCCCCTCCTTACTCGCCCACGACGACGCCCATGGAACGGGCGGTACCGGCGATCATGCTCATGGCAGACTCGATGCTGGCGGCGTTCAGGTCGGGCATCTTGATCTCAGCGATCTTGCGGACGTCTTCCTTGCTGATGGTGGCCACCTTGGTCTTGTTGGGCACGCCGGAAGCAGTCTCCAGGTTGCAAGCCTTCTTGATCAGAACGGCAGCGGGGGGAGTCTTGGTGATGAAGGAGAAAGAGCGGTCGGCGTAGACAGTGATGATGACGGGGATGATCATACCCACATCGTTCTTGGTACGCTCGTTGAACTCCTTGGTAAAAGCGG
>SVLE01000056.1 GCA_015068065.1 Oscillospiraceae bacterium
CTTGGTTTTATACTATAAAACCAAGGCCTCCTGCCTGAACGGCATCGAAAGTGTGCGCAAGAACGCTCCCGACGCCGAAGTAACCGAGGCGTAATCCCTTATACAGAAAAAACGCGCAGGCCAAAGACCTGCGCGTTTTTTATATGCCGTTCAACCGACCGCAGCGGGAGACGATACTTCCTCCCGCTTCTGTCCCTGCTTCCGGGCCAGCTCTCTGGCGTTGGCCAGCATGAGCTTGATGCGGTTCTCCTGATTGATTTTGGTCGCTCCCGGGTCATAGTCGATGGCCACCACGTTGCTCATGGGGTAATCGTCCTTGAGCTTGCGCATCATGCCCTTGCCTACAATGTGGTTGGGAAGACACCCGAAGGGCTGAGTGCACACGATGTTGGGCGTGCCGGAGTGGATGAGTTCCAGCATCTCCGCCGTAAGCAGCCAGCCCTCCCCCATCTTGTTGCCGTCACCCAGATATCCCTTTATCATGCTGTGCAGCTGCTTGAAGGTGCCCGGTGCACGGAACCGGCCGGAGCGCTTGAGGGCCGCGATCATGTCCCGCTGGCAGGCCTCGATATACATCATGCCCAGCTTGCACAGGGCCTTTTTGATCCACTTGCCGCCGTACAGCCTCACGTCGGCCACCCGGTTGTAGATCTTAAAGATCATAAAATCGGTCAAACCGGGCACCACGGGTTCCGCTCCCTCACCGAGCAGGAATTGTTCCAGATCATTGTTGCCCAGAGGAGAGAATTTCACATAGATCTCCCCCACGATACCCACGCGCACCTTGGGCTCTCCAGCCACGGGGATGGCGGCAAAGTCAGCGCAGATGGCATCAAAATAGCGGCACATCTGCCTGCGGCTCATACCCTTTCCACGCTGGAAAGCATCGATAAGCCGGTCCTGCCAGAGGTTCACCAGCTTGTCCGTATACCCCTTTTCCACCTCGTAGGGCCGCACCTGATTTGCCACGTTGACGATGATGTCACCGTACATCATGCCGTAAACCAGCTTACGGATGAGGCTCAGACTCAGGTTAAAGCCGGGATTCTTCTCCAGACCAAAGGAGACGGAAATGACAGGCACAAACTCCAACCCTGCCTTCTCCAGCGCCTTGCGCAGCAAATGGATGTAGTTGGAGGCCCGGCAGCCGCCGCCGGTCTGGGTGATGAACAAAGCCACCTTGTGAGGGTCGTAACCGCCGTTTTTGATGGCGTCAATAAGCTGGCCGATGACCAGCAGGGCGGGATAGCAGGTGTCGTTATGGACGTATTTCAGCCCCTCGTCAATGACGGTGCGGCTGTTGTTGTTCAGCTGGTCCACCCGATACCCTTCCAATTCCAGCAGCTGACGAAACATACCGAAGTGGACGGGCAGCATCTGGGGCATGAGGATGGTGTACTCCTCTTTCATCTCCTTGGTGAAGAGCAGCCGGCCATTTTCGTTGTAGACTAACTCTGCCATTTTACTGCTCCTTTCTGGCCTCGATGGCCGCCATGAGACTGCGAATACGGATACGAACCGCGCCCAGATTGCTGATATCGTCGATTTTCAGCTGGGTGTAGAGCTTTCCGCCCTCCTCCAAAATGGAGCGCATCTCGTCGGTGGTGATGGCATCGGTGCCGCAGCCGAAGCTGACCAGCTGCACCACCTGCATGTCCGGCTGGGTGCAGACATAGCGGGCGGCGTTGTACATCCGGCTCTGGAAGGTCCACTGGTTGAGCACCTTTCGGGGGGCGTAGCCCTCCAGCTGGCTCAGGGCATCCTCCGTCACCAGCACGAAGCCGAAAGAGGTGATCAGGTCGTTGATGCCGTGGTTGATCTCCGGGTCGATGTGATAGGGCCGACCGCACACCACGATGATGTTCCTGCCCTCGGCCCGGGCCTGTTCGATATACGCCTTTCCGGTGGCACGCACGTCCGCCAGATAGTCCTCATAGGCGGCATAGGCCGCCCGGACGGCAGCTGCCGTCTCCGCCTTGGAGATACCGAACTCCTGACGCATCATCCTGACTGCCCGCTTTTCAAAATCCTTGTGCCGCCAAAGTCCCACATAGGGCATCAGGAACTTTGTATTCTTTAGTGCAGGCACGTTGGCGGCCAGCAGCTCGGGGTAATAGGCCACCACAGGGCAGTTGTAGTGGTTGTCCCCGATGCCCTCGTCATTGTTATAGGACATGCAGGGATACCAGATGGCGTCCACACCCTGCTCCACCAGTTCCTCCACATGACCGTGGAGCAGCTTTGCCGGATAGCACACGGTGTCCGAGGGGATGGTACGCTGTCCCTTCAGATACAGCTTACGGGAGGACTCCGCGGACAGCACCACCTCAAAATTCAGCTTGGTGAAGAAAGTGTACCAGAAGGGCAGATTTTCGTACATATTCAGTCCAAAGGGAATACCGATCCGGCCCCGGGAGCCGTCCCCGCCGCCCCTGCCCTGCATGGCGCGCAGTTTGTTGTACTTATAGGTCATCAGGTCGGGCTGGGCCACCTTCTCCTTGCCCAGAGGGCGGGAGCAGCGGTTGCCCGAGACAAAACGCCGTCCGCCGTCAAAGGTGTTCACGGTCAGGGAGCAGTGGTTGGTACACAGACCGCAGGTGGTGGGCTTTGCCGTGTGGGTAAAGCCCGCCAATGCATCCGCGTCCAGCAGGGCACTCTTTTCCAGTCCCAAGTCCCGGGCAGCCAGAGCCGCGCCGAAAGCGCCCATGATACCCGCGATGGTGGGCCGGGTGACGTTGCGGCCCAGTTCCTGCTCAAAAGCGCGCAGCACCGCGTCATTGTAGAAGGTGCCGCCCTGAACCACGATGTTTTTGCCCAGATCGTCCGCACTGGCCGCCCGAACGACCTTATAGACGGCGTTTTTCACGATGGAGGTGGAAAGGCCGGCGGAGATATCCTCCACGCTGGCCCCATCCTTCTGGGCCTGCTTGACGGAGGAGTTCATAAACACCGTGCAGCGGGAGCCCAGATTGACCGGGCTTTTGGCAAACAGGCCAAGCTTTGCAAAGTCGGCGATGGAGTAGCCCAGCGCCCGGGCAAAGGTCTCGATAAAGGAGCCGCAGCCGGAGGAACAGGCCTCGTTGAGCATGATGGAGTCCACCGCGCCGTTGCGGATCTTAAAGCACTTCATGTCCTGACCGCCGATGTCGATGATAAAGTCCACATCCGGGTCAAAGTGGGCAGCCGCCTTGTAGTGGGCCATGGTCTCCACCAATCCCAAATCACAGGAAAAGGCGTTTTTGATCAGGTCCTCACCATAGCCGGTGACGGCAGCGCCCTTGATCTCAATTCGTCCTCCGCACATCTTATAGATCTCTTTCAGCTGCTCCAGCACAATGGCAACGGGGTTACCCTGATTGGAGTGATAATAGGTATAAAGCAATCCTCCGTCCGCCGTCACCAGTGCCATTTTGGTGGTGGTGGAACCGGCATCGATGCCAAGCCACGCAGGCCCTTCATAGGTGTGGATATCTACCTCAGGGGGGCGGTTTGCGTTGTGCCGGGCAATAAACGCGTCATATTCCGCCCGGCTTCCAAACAGGGCGGGCATGGTGTCCACCAGAGAGGTGTTGTCCACGCTGTGCTCCAGCCGCTCCAGCGCGTCATCAAAGCGCACGCTTTCATACTCCCCGGAGCACAGAGCCGCGCCCATGGCGGCAAAGCAGTCGCCGTCCTCAGGGAACACGGCGTGCGCGCTGTCCAGCTTCAGCGTGTCCACAAAGCGCTGGCGCAGGCCCATAAGGAAATGAAGCGGGCCGCCCAGAAAGACGATTTTGCCTTTCAGTTCCCGCCCCTGGGTCAGGCCGGCCACCGTCTGGTCCACCACCGCCTGGAAGATGGAAGCGGCCACGTCCTCCTTACGCCCGCCCTGATTGAGAATGGGCTGGATGTCGCTCTTGGCGAACACGCCGCAGCGGCTGGCGATGGGATAGATTTTCTCATGCTTCAGGGACAGCTCGTCCAGCTCGTTCACTGTGACATTCATCAAAGTAGCCATCTGGTCGATGAACGCCCCGGTTCCGCCGGCGCAGGAGCCGTTCATGCGCTCCTCCAGCGCGCCGCCGAAGAAGATGATCTTGGCATCCTCGCCGCCCAGCTCGATGACGGCGTCCGTGTCCGGGATGTAGGTATTCACCGCCGCAGCGGTGGCGTACACCTCCTGAACAAAATCAAGGCCCGCCGCCTTGGCCACGCCCAGTCCGGCCGAGCCGGTGACCACCAGCTTCACCTGCCGTCCGGTCAGCATGTCCGTGATGGAGCGCAGGGTCTGAGCCGCGCGCTCCCGGGCCTTGGAATAGTGCCGTTCGTAGGAGCGGAACAGCAGTCTGTTGTAGTCGTCCAGCACCACGACCTTTACGGTGGTGGAGCCGATGTCGATTCCGATGCGTAAACTCATAAATAACTCTCCCGTAACCGGGGCGCCGCCCCGGACAAATCTAAAATACACCTATTACGCCATTTTAGTTCCTATGCATGATAGCGAAAGAATCGACCTTTTACAACAAAATTAACGACATCTTTATTCCAAGTTTACAATTCCATCACATTCCCCTTTTCGACCAAAAAGAACGTCCCAATTCGGCTTTATGCCCCCTATGACCAATCTCGTCGGGAAGGCTCCCCTGTGTAAGGGGAGCTGGGCGGGTTATCATCTGAAGTGCAACACATCAAAAAAGAAAGACAATATACAAACCATCGTGTAAAATGTAGTCACCACAACAAACACGTACACGGGGAGGTTTGTATATTGTCCTACACACATTTTACACTGGAAGAAAGAAAATATCTACAGCAACTTTTATCAGAGGGACTCAGTTTAAGAAAAATAGCAGCAACTTTGGAACGAAGCCCCTCAACTATCAGTCGTGAGATCAAGCGAAACCGCGCCAGATACAAACCGCATCGCAAAACGGATAATCCCTATTGGTATAACCACTGGCGGGCGCAAAATCTGTATGTTCGCCGTCGTCGTGATCAGCAACGCAGAGCAATATGCCCAGGCACCAAACAGTGGGATTATATCGTAAGCAAACTGCAGCTCTATTGGTCACCGGAGATAATCTGTGGCCGCTGGCACGAGGAATATCCCGATCGCAAGCCCCTGCATTTCTCTACAATCTATCGCTACATTGCCAACAACGCTTTCCCGGAAATAGGAAAAAAGACTCATTTAAGACGCCGCGGGAAACGCCGACAAACCAAAAATGCGAACTATAACACCATCCAGCCGGATCGAATCATCCCTGAGTGGCCGGACGAGATCCGAACCCGGAGCCGGATCGGCGACTGGGAGGGGGATACCGTACAAGGCGGTGTTGGCAAGGGACTCTTGGTGACTCTGGTTGACCGAAAGAGTCGTTTTCTTAAAATGGGGCTGATAGCAAACAAGAATGCAGAGGGAACCAGAAAAGAGATTGAAACGCTGCTGCGTAGATTACCGGTCAAAAGTGTCAGTTTAGATAATGGTTCTGAATTTGCTGAGTTCCGAAAGTTAGAAGAGCACCTGCACACTCTTGTCTACTTTGCCGAGCCACATAAACCTTGGCAGCGCGGAACCAACGAGAACACAAACGACATTGTAAGATTTTTCTTTCCAAAAGGGTTTGATTTCAGGTCGGTTACGCTGAAGGATGTTCTACTTGTTGAGAACCTTATCAATAACCGTCCCAGAAAGTGTCTTGGTTGGAAAACTCCAGCCGAAGTTTTGGAGGAATGTGTTGCACTTGCTTGACAATCCGCCCTGTCAGCCGT
>SVLE01000014.1 GCA_015068065.1 Oscillospiraceae bacterium
TACAATCACCAGCGCATCCAGTTAAAAACTGGAGTGGCGCCGCTCACGCTGCGCCACTCCGCTTAAAACTCAATATTTTCCTACCAGGGGTCTTTTTTGTGCTGTCCGCACAATCTGGACCTGTTCATCACAGTATGCGGCGGGTCTGTTTTCGTTATACAAAAATACGCGTTCTGCTTGTTTTTGAGCAGAACGCGTGTTTTTTGGGGAAAGTTCAATGTGTGCGATAAAGCTGAAAGAAAACGGTACTGAAGATCACAGCAATAAGGGGGGGACCGGGATTGGTCTGACCACCGGTATACAGGACATATCCCGCCCCAAGAATTCCCAGAAAAGAAAAACAAAGGCCAAGAACAAAAAACAGACGCTTCATCATAAGCCTCCTTAAAAGTACAGATCCGCAGACAGGTTGCCGTGTGTATGCAGACACACGGCTTTTTTCATGAAGGACTCCGTCACATTGAAATGCTCGGCGAGGGAGTGGAGGTCGGTACAGCCCTCTGCTACGGCGGCATCCAGTGCTTCGGGGGAGATGAGGCGCCGGACAGCCCACTTATCTGCCTTGTACTCATGCTTGGCAATGAGGTCGTAAGGACTGCTTACTTTATGAGTGGCCCCGGTGGACACATGCCCCCCTTCGTGGGCTACGGTGACCAGTTCCTCGGCCTGAGTGTGAATGTTGTGAAAATCCATGAAGATACCGTAGTTTCCGCCCAACTCGATGGTACAGGCGGGATCCTCATCTAAATCCCAGTGGTAGAACCTGACCCCGGCGCGGTTCAGTTCATCATAAAGGGTCAGAATTTGCTCCATCCTTTACTGTCCTTTCTCCTGCTGCAGCTCTTTCTGGAAGAAGCGGGCCATATCCAGAAGCATTTGCTTTTTTTCCGGAGGCAGGTCCCGAGTCTCGTTATACATGGCGTAGGTGAACTCGTCAAAGGTAACCTGAGACGAGGATTCCTTGCCCAGAATTTCATCGATGGTTTTTTCGAAATAGTCGGCCATTTTTTCCAGAACATCGGCACTGGGTTTTTCTGTTCCGGTGGCCTTCCATTTGGCCGCAAGGGAACGGCTCACACCCATCTCCTGACAGGCGCGGTTCGGCTTCACGCCCTTTTCCAAACACAAAGCTTCAAATCGGTCAGAAAACATAAAAGCACCCTCCAGATTTTGTACATGCCGACAAAGATTACTGTAATAGTCAAAAATGCGTTGACATGATTACGGCAGTATGCTAGGATTTAGTTGCGATGAACGTCGTAATCAAAACAAGAAGTGAAACAAGTTGTTGCACACTTAATGTAGCACAAAAGATTACAGAAGTCAACAAACAGATGAGACAGGCAATCTGTCAACGGGAATTAAAGGACTTGTGTATAGACAGAGTAGCAAAGAATTGGTCCAATAAAATGTACCATGCGCCCATGAAGGGAGGAATGGATGGCATGATAGGAGGATTGTGGTTGTCGCTGTCAGATCGACAGAAGGATATGCCGGTTTGCCTGTGCGGACGATGTAAAGGAGAGGTGTATTCCGGAGAAAACATGTTCCGGTGGGAGAGGCAGAGGATTTGTGCGGACTGCTTTAAAAATGCCGTAACGATGTTGCTAAATGATGCGCCTTTGGAGATCGCTGGAGAATTGAGTGTGGAATATGAGATGGTATAAAGGGGGTGGTGAGTTGAAATTGAAAGAGTTGGCGGTTTCCTACCGGGAGAGTGCTCAATGGCTGGCAGGACGCATCCGCCAGCTGAAAAGGGAGTTGGAACAGGCGGAGGATCCTCTGGTGCAGAATAATCTGCGGGGGAGAATCGAGACACTATGGGCTATGTACCGGGAAACACGTGATGTTGCGGTAGTCTGTGAACGTTATTACGAAAGGGGGTATTGCAGGAATGCCAAGTATAAAATTTAGGCGGGGCAAAACGTTTGGTGCTCAGATGGCCGGGTACATGAAGGAACTGGAGGGAATGGAGGATGAAGCGGACAGACACGGCAGGCTGGTGGACAATCTGATGCGCTGCATTCGTGAGGACGTAACACCCAGACAGCGTGAAGTGCTTTTGCTTTACTATTTCAAAGGAATGAGGCAGATAGATATCGCACAGCAGTTGGATGTTGCCCGATCGACAGTTTCCCGGACCATACAGCGGGGAGAGCGGCGGCTGAAGCGTTGCCTGAGATACGGGGCAGAGCGCTATCTGCGTGCGGCTGAAGAAGATTAACAGGAGGGATGAAAATGATCATATTTAATAATTGGGTTATCCGGCCGGAGAAGGAAGCGCTGCTTCGGCAGTTTGACAATCGCGTTGCTACACTGAAGGTAACAGGAGACCTGCCGGAGGGCTGGGAGTGGGTGATGCTGGTCAGGAACGGGAAGAACATGGACCTTTTACCGTTGGAGAGCGTGGACGGAGGAATTGGAATCGTTCTGACAGCGGAACACCTGGCGGTTTCCGGTCTTTATTACCTGCAGCTGAGAGGAACACAGGGACCGATAGTTCGGCACACCAATACAGTGACGCTTTATGTGGAATCGTCCATGTCCGGGGATGTTCAGTGGCCCGAATTGCCCACAGTTTTTTCCGAACTGGAGCGAAGAGTGACCGAACAAGTGGTACAGGTCGAGAGATACTCCACACACCCGCACATCATTGGGGAAAATAGCAACTGGTGGGCATGGGACGGAACGGACTATGTTGACACCGGGAAGCCAAGTAAAGGTCCGCAAGGCCCTCAGGGCGAGCAGGGCCCCAAAGGCGAAAAAGGCGATACGGGAGAGCAGGGACCACAGGGACCGCAAGGTGTGCAAGGCTCTAAGGGCGAAGATGGTTGTGAGCCCATCGCTTATTCTGCTCTGATCACCGACAACCTTTTCGACAACAATTTTGATGAAAGTGGTTATATCACATCGGCTGGTAATGCCGCGAGCGAGAGCTTTAAGCGGACATCTAAATACTATGAGCTGCCCGAGGGAGAGGGCAGGAAGATATATATTGCTATGTCGGAAAGTGTCGCCCCCTTTGCGGTAATGGCGTATGATGCAAATAAAAACTATATAACCAGTTATATAGACGGTCAGAACATCAGTAATTCCGCAAAATACTTCAGAGTCTATACCAGAAGTGAATTTGCAGGAAAGGGCTATATTTCAACAACTCCTTATGGAAATCCCGTTGATTACAGCTATGAGCAGCGGACTTTGATTAAAGATGAAGCCCTGAAATACTCCAGTTTGCAAAAAGATGTTAATGAACTGCACGAAGAAATCAACAATCTTCCGATTGAGGGGGTTGTAATTTCTGAGAACCTTTTTGACAACAATTTCGATGTAAGCGGGTATTATCTCGCAAATGGTGTTGAAACTGTTGGTGCTGATTGGCGGTATACATCCAAGTATTATGAGTTGCCCAAAGACAAGATTGGCGGTACGCTTTATGTGCGGCAGAGTGTCGCAGATGAACAGCTTTATATCGCAACTTATGAAGAAAACGGAGCTTACCTGGAGACTTACAGCACGAAAGATACTTCCTATGATATTCAGCTTCACAGGAAGGCAAAGCTGTTCAGACTTTACAGAAGAAAAGCCTGTACCGCAATGGTTTATGTTTCTTCTGTAATGCCCAATGATGAGGTCAATTATGCCTATATGCTGGAAGCTGTGAGTATCGAAAAACCTTTGCTCGGCAAGAGAATTGTCTGCTTTGGCGATAGCATCTTTGGAATGTTCCGGAGTGAAGTTGGATATGACATTTCTATCCCGCAAATCATAGCCGACAAAACGGGGGCATCCTGTTTTAATGTTGGCTTTGGTGGATGCAGAATGACACCACACGAACCCCCTTATGATCCTTTTTCGATGTACAGCCTTGCCGATGCCATTGTAAGCGGTGATTGGACAGCACAGGATCATTCCGTTGCAACATATGCTGGTCTGCCTGCGTATTTTCCGGAACACCTTGAACGCTTGAAGCAGATCAAGTGGGAGAACATTGATGTGCTGACGATTGCTTACGGCACAAACGATTACACCGCAAGTCAGCCGATAGAGGCAACGGACGGCACTTTTGAGAATGAGTATGATTATTTCAAGGGGGCATTACATTATTCCATCGAGAGATTACTTGCCGCATATCCGCATTTGAAAATCGTCGTGGTTACACCGACATACAGATGGTTTTTGGATAGCGCTTCGGCGTATTCTCACGATTGCGATGATGAAGAAGCAAAAAACAACTTGTCCTATCTTCTCAAGGACTATGTTGATGCTTGTAAAGAGGTGTGCGAAAAGTATCATATTCATTGCGTCGATAACTTCAATGGTATTGGCATGAATAAATACAACCGGACACAGTATTTTGAAAACACGGATGGCACACACCCCTTACGGGAAGGAAGAACATTGTTGGGGCAGCATATCTCGGACGAACTTTTGCGGTATATGTGAATTTAATCGTTAATGGAACAGTGGAGGAATGTGCTGCCCTTGCAGTAATGAAATCCAACTGGGCAATTAACCTTGCATAAGGAGGGACAAGCATGAAAGTAAGAACTATTTTGAGCGCCGACGAGGGCACAGCACTGACCCGCAACACGGACTACGGGCTGGCCGAGGGAATCAGCACTGATACATATCATGCCATTCCGATGGAAGGATATGAGGCCGCTCTGGCCGCACAGGAAGTGGTCGAGCGCGATGAGGCAGGTGTTGGCAGAGCATGGAACTGAATATCGAGCACAGGCTGACTGAGGTGGAGGAGCGGGCTAAATCAAACCAACACAGGATCGAGAAGCTGGAAACCTCCACGGAGGCACTGAATCGTCTGGCATCTTCCATGGAGGTTATGGCAGAGAAGCAGGAACGGGTGGCAGATGCTGTGGACGAGCTTGATGGCAAAGTCACAGCATTGGAAGAAAAGCCGGCAAAACGCTGGGAGGAGCTGATCAATAAGCTGATCCTCATGGCGGTGACCGCCGCGGTTACCTGGTTTTTCAGCAGGATGGGGCTAGCATCATGAGAATGCTGTTCTCCAGACTGAGTATGATCCCGCATCTGTTTGGAAAGGGCGTGGTGGTCTGGTGTGTGGCAATGGGGACGATTTGCAGTCTCTGGTCCATTCGAGTGCTCTCGCGGACCGGGCAGGATCCAAGCAGTCTATTGGCGGTCATTTTGGCTTTTTTAGGAGGAGAACTGGCGTTGATGTTTGGCAGACACGCGCTGAAAGGAAAAGAACAGGCCGGGCAGCCCGGCGGAAAGGAGAATTGAATGACGGATATTACCAGTATTGTGGAAGCGGTTATTGCACTGGCAGTGACGGTTATTACGGTGTTTCTGATTCCATGGATCAGTGGCAGAACCACGGCCCAGGAGCGGGAAGAACTGCTGGGATGGGCAGATATCGCCGTTGCGGCGGCGCAGCAGCTGTATCACAAGTGTTCGGGCAGTCAGCGGCTTGACTATGCGCTGGCATTTTTGCAGGAAAAGGGCTTTGACATTGATGATGGCATAGTTGTGGATGCTGTGGAGGCGGCTGTGCTGAAGCTGCATCGGCAGCTGGAGGGAACCTACCATGACGGCTGAGAGACTGCTGGAGCTGGCCCGGGGGGAACTTGGAGTGACTGAGCACCCTCGGGGTAGTAACAGGGTCAAATACAACACAGATTATTATGGCAGGGAGGTGTCGGGAAGCGGATACCCCTGGTGCTGTGTGTTTGTGTGGTGGCTCTTTCAGCGTGCACAGGCTGCGCAGCTGTTTTTCGGGGGCGAAAGGACAGCATATTGCCCTGCGTTGCTGGCCTATCACAAAAAACAGTGGGTGAAAGGGGAGTACCAGCCGGGGGATGTGATTTTCTTCAATTTCTCCGGCAGGAACGCAGCGGCCCATGTGGGGATTTGCGAGAAATGGGACGGAAGCATGATTACCACCATTGACGGAAATACCGGCGAGGGAAATGAAGCAAACGGTGGTGCGGTCATGCGCCGAACAAGAAACAAAAAGTACATCATGGGGGCTTACCGCCCGGCATACAGGAAGGAAGAGACAATGACACAGCTGCAGTTTGATAACCTGATGGCCGATTGGCTGGCCCGTCAGAGCGAAAGACCGGAGAGCCCCTGGGGAAAGATGGCGGAAGCCATGCGGGCGGGTATTACGGATGGGAGCAGACCCCAGAGCTTTGCCACAAGAGAGGAAGTAGCAACCATGATCGTGGCGGCAAAACTGTAACTGGTCCGGGCGAGGCATATTGTAAAAAAAGATTGACAAATGAGTTAGCATATGCTAATATCTAAATGCAAGAAGACAGCGGCGGCCCTGCTTTCTTCCGAAACTGCAAATGATTTGCCGCCGTAGACTTCTGCGCTCTGTCCGGAATAATCCCGGATAACCAACACAGCCGTCCGCATACAGCGGCTGTGATTTCCTCCCATTTCCTCAAAAGCAAAGCTCCCGCCGACATCGGCGGGAGCTTTGCTTATTTCTGTTTGCGTTTTTTCAGCAGTATGGCAATGGTTAACAGGAAGCCCAGCACGGTTAGAGCGAGACCTGGGATTAGACCAGGGGGGGTATAGCGGAAAGAGAGCGTATGCTCGCCCTCGGTCAGAGCAACGACGATCAGCGCATTGTCCAAAGCGGTGTATTCGGTTTCATCCCCATCCACGAGCACCGACCAGCCGGGTTGAGCAGGGATGGAGGTATAGAGCCAGCCATCGTTGGTGGCGGTGACCGTGCCTTCCAGCTTTCCGTTGGAGCAGGAGGTGACCTGCAGGGCGTTTTGAGACAACACTTCTGCTGCCCGGGTTAATGCAGCGCTGTTCAGTTTACAAAAGGAGCTCCAACGGTAAGATACCGGTGCGGTAGTAATGAGGGTGACCTCTACCGCATCGCCTGCAGGGAAAGTGCCCAGGTAGAGGGTGCAGTCGGTTTCGTTGGTATAGACCTGCCCGTGCAGTGTGCCATTGACGTATAGGAAAGCGTTGTGGTCCTCTATCGGGATAAAATGACCGTAGATAGGCTCGCCGTCGGAGGTGAGAGTCCAGGTGGTGGATAGCTCCTCGTCCACACGGATGGGGTCAATGAGAGTAAATACATAGGGCATCTCACCGCTGAGGGCAGCCAGCAGGCCGCCTTGACGGGCGAAGGTGCTTTGACCGGTCCAGATAGGATTGAGCAGGTCAAGGCTTGTGAAATAGGCGGGGGATGCAGGGAGATTGGTGCGGTAAAGGGTCAAATCGCCGCTTTGGGCCACAGGAATATACCAATCGGGTTTTGTCTCGTCGCTAATGTGGTAGTTTACGCTCAACAGCAGGTCAGTTACTGGGGTGGAGCCAAGACCGGTGGACCAGAACCACTTTTGCGCCAATCCAAGGCTACCCAGGATATAGTTGACATCCGCATCGTAGCTGCTTGAGAAGAAGGTCAGCCCCTTATAACCAAAGGCGGCAGGTTCGTTCCGGCTGCGCTGTACGTCGCTTACGGCACGGGAGAAGCCATCGTCGGCGCGAATTTCATCCACAAGAGGCTGCATTTGCAGCTTGTAATCATGGTAGCTTGCGTAAGATTCAAACTGCAGTTCCGCGTCCAACCCCCGGAAGATCAGCAGGGCGTTTGCGCTCATATCCACCGCCAGCACCAAGACCAGCAGGGGGGGCAGGAACTTGGAAAGGTGCACTTCTTTTGTGCGGTCCAGCAGCCACAGCAGGGCGTCATAGCCCAGCAACAGGACAAAGCAGGACACCACGAAGGACCAGCGTCCGGGGAAGCTGTTGGGGGGCTGAAACAGGTGCCACACCCGGTCCAGAGGGGCAAACCACAGGCAGAAGAGCAGAAAAGCACCGAACAGAGCGGTACAGCACTTGGACCGTTTCGAGGTATTGGGCAGGAAGAACCAAAGTGCAGCCAACAGGACTGCGGGTAAAGAGCAGTAGAGGAAGGCGGAGCCGGTGTAGGTCACAGAATCGTAAGCACCGGGAATGAGCAACTTATAAAACAGGGTGGACACAGGCCAGTTGAAGCCCATGGCGAGGGGAGAGGAGGACTCGGCTAGTTTACCGGAGAACATGGACAGGGCGGTGGGCAGCCACAGCCATGCGGACAGGGCCAGACCAAGCCCTGCCCAGCCAGCAAGACGCAACAGAGGCCTGAATGGGTGTTTTCCTTTACAAAGACACTGCCACAACAGATACAGAGCGCAGAACAGGCCGGTCATATAGGAGATATACCAGCTGGAGATAAAGCTGACCGTCAGAGCGAACAGCAGGGTGCGGGGGAAGCGGCCGTCCAGCAGATCTTCTGCACCAATGAGGAGAACGGGCAGCCACAGCACGCCGTCCAGCCACATGAAGGACATGGCGTAGGCCATGTTGTATGCCATCAGGGCGTAGCACACAGAGAAAGCCAGTGTGGTCAGGTCATAACGCCCTGTGCGCCGCCGCAGCAGCAGGGAGAACGTAAATCCCGCAAGACCAAGCTTCAGTGCCATCAGAAAGACCACAGCGATGGGCATATGCTCGTCCGGGCAAAGCAGGGTGAGCAGGGAGAAGGGACTGGATACGTAATAGGAGAAGGTGCCGATATAGCTGCCGCCCAGTGCGGTGTTCCAGGAGAAGAACACGTCTCCATGTTTCAGGGCGCACAGAAACTCAACGAACTGGTCAGACAGGTCGAAGAGGAGGATAGAGCTGTCTCCAAAAGGGGCGAAGCCCATAGCCGCACATACAACCAGAAACAGCACGGCAGGCAGAGCGAAGCAGGCAAAACCGGTAAAGAAAGCTGGGCGGCGGTGACGCACGGTAGCACCTCCTTTCCAAAGTTACCCTTATTTTAATCGTATGCCATGTATTTGTCAATCAAAGCAAAAGGCCGCCCCGGGATGGGACGGCCTGGTATCAAATCAGTTTGAGCAACAGCATGAATGCGGTCAGCAGGAACAGGAAACCGAAGTTAAAGGCGGAGAACAGTCTGACATAGTAGGTGGTCTTGCCGGGATTATGCTTGGTGTACTGACTGAATGTAATCAGGCTGGCCAGAGAGGCAATCAGTGTGCCCACGCCGCCGATATTCACACCCACCAGCAGGTCGGCATAATTGCCGGTGAACTGGGACAGGAGGATGGCGGAGGGAACATTGCTGATGCACTGGCAGGACAGCACGCTGAACAACAGAGTACTGCGATCCATCAGAGCGGAGAATACCCAGCGGACCACGTCAATGCGGGCCATATTTCCGGCGAACACAAAAAAGAACACAAAGGTGAGCAGCAGGGGGTAGTCCACCATCTTCAGGGCGTGCCGGTCGGAGAAAAACAGTACCAGCGGGATGATGACAAGGCCGATCCAGTAGGGGATGCCACGGAACACGATGGCGATGGACAGTACGAACAGGACCAGATACAGGACCGTGCGGCCCACAGGCAAAGTGACCTTCTCATCCGCAACGTGCAGGGGCTCGGCCTTAACGAAGATGAGGCAACACACCGTGATCAGTGCCACAGCCAGCAGAAAGGGCGGGGCCATGATGGCCATAAACTCCAGATTGGGGATATTGAATTTGGTGTACAGGTACAGGTTCTGAGGGTTGCCGAAGGGGGTGAGCATGCCTCCCAGATTGGCAGCGATATTCTGCATGACAAAGGTGAAGGCCATGTACTTTTCCTTGCCAGTGGTGGTGAGCACGAAATAACCTAGAGGCAGAAAA
Source organism: Oscillospiraceae bacterium (assembly GCA_015068065.1). Taxonomy (GTDB): domain Bacteria; phylum Bacillota; class Clostridia; order Oscillospirales; family Oscillospiraceae; genus Lawsonibacter. Next base: position 9,695 of record SVLE01000014.1, read on the forward strand.
GTCAGGAGGGCCATATCGTTGGCAATGAGCATGGAGCCGATAAAGGTGATGTAGACCAGCGCCAGAACACTCAACCGGGCATTTTTGAAGCAACGCACGATTTTACCGGCCAGAATATAAAAGAACTGCACGTTTTTCAGAGCGCACACCACGGCCAGCACGCAGAACAGGCAGGACAGCGTCTTGAAATCGAAGTAGCCCAGATATTGTGCATCTACGGGGATGACCAGGGTGGTGAGGAGCGCCGCGGCCAGAGCCACGGACATGACCACGTTTTTGCGGAAAAAGGAAATGAGCTTTTCCAGCAGGTCCCAATGCAGATGCAGTTGGGGTACATGCCAACCGTGTACAGCGGCACCGCCGGTGGCACCGAGGTGATGAGCGGCCATACTGCAGCTCCTTTCTGTGATCGCATTTGGTGTGCGCACACCAAGCAGAAAGTATAGCACAGCCTGCCCCTGAGCGCAAGAGTGAAATAATATGATTTCATTATGTTTGCGTCAAGGGAAGAACGGGAGCGGACGTTGAAAAGGGAAGAGAACTATGCTAAAGTATTCCAAAGAGAAAATATGATTTCTTCGGGAGGTCAAAATGTTCAGCTGGATCGGGTTTCTTTCCTATGCCATTGTAACAGCGGTCACACCGGGGCCCAACAATATCATGTCCATGTCAAATGCAGGACGGCAGGGGTTTCAAAAGGCCCTTCCCTTCAACTTTGGCATTCTGACAGGCTTTTCTGTTGTGATGCTGATCTGTACCTTTTTTTGTAATGTACTGTCAACTCTGATACCCAAAATCAGCACTCCTATGCTGTTTCTGGGTGCCGGATATATCCTCTGGCTGGCGTGGAAGACCTTTCGTAGTTCCTCGGTCATTCAGGAAGATGCGCGATACGGGAACTTTGTGTCCGGACTGCTTCTGCAGTTTGTAAATCCGAAGATCTATATCTACTGCATCGTATCCATGCAGGCCTACATATTGCCGCATTATCACGGGCAGTGGCCGGTGCTGACCTTCTTTGCGCTGCTTCTGGCATTTATGGGCTTTGTAAGTACAGTTCTGTGGGCATTGTTTGGCTCTGCGTTCCGGCTGCTCTTTTCCCAATATGCAAAAATAACAAATACTGTGATGGCGTTGTTGTTGGTATACTGTGCGCTGTCTCTCTTCCTGTAAAAAAGAAGAGACTTGCAAAAAACGGCGAATACAGGTATGATATGGAACACAAAGCCAGTCCGGCTTCGGTCGGAAGAAGGAGGAACCATGACCATTGAATATATGCCCCGGGGGGTCTGCTCCCGGAAGATGACCATTGAGGTAGAGGATGGCATCATCCGTTCGGTACAGGTGGATGGAGGATGTAACGGCAATCTGCAGGGTATCTCCCGCCTGGTGGAAGGGATGCCGGTAGAGGAGGCCGTCTCTCGAATGGAGGGCATCCGCTGCGGCTGGAAAAATACTTCCTGCCCGGATCAGATGGCCCAGGCACTCAAACAGTATAAGTAAGGATAAAAATGTCCGGCACGGAAGGCTCCGCGCCGGACATTTACATAAAGGCAAATAATTCTGCTGAAATGAATATTGCTAATGAGAAATATGCAGAAAGAGGTAGAAAATAGTGCGGAATTGCAGGAAATTGAAATTACAACAAGATTAAGATTCGTTTCGAAGAAAACTTACGTAAAATTTAGTTGACATAAACATGGGGAGAGTGTTATACTTGCTCTATCCCAAAAAGAAAGAAGGTGAACAGAGAATGACCAATACCGTGAACATCCGGAATCTGATCCGGGAAAAGGGCGATATCGACGAGATGATTTTTGCCAGTCAGGGCAAGGACGCAGGCCAGACGCAGATCCACAGCGACCGCTGAAAGGGAGGAAGCAGTTATGCCAGCCGATATTGGCTCGAATAAGTAAACCGCCGCAGGAGGAATGACCTCGCTGCGGCGGTTGGTTTTTTATACGGATTTAGATAGCTCCAGAGCCTTGTCCAGAATGGCATTGGCCACGTCATCCTTGCTCATCAGGGGCAGCTCCACGCAGTCCTTGTGGGTGATAAGGGTCATCACATTGGTGTCAACGCCGAAGCCTGCGCCCTCCACCTTCAGGTTGTTGGCGGCAATCATGTGGATGGATTTTTTCTCCAGCTTGGCGCGGCTGTTTTCCAGCATATTCTCCGTTTCCATGGAGAAGCCGCAGATCACCTGACCGGGGCGCTTGCGTTCGCCCAGATACTTCAGCACGTCCTGGGTGCGCTGCAGGGGGATGGACAGGTCGCCGTCCTTCTTCTTAATTTTGTTGTCACTGTAATCGGCGGGAGTGTAGTCGGCCACGGCGGCAGCCTTGAAGATGAAGTCGGCATCCGCAGCCCGGGCGGTTACCTCACGGTAGAGGTCTGCGGCGGAGCGGATGGGGACTGCATTAACAAAGTGGGGCGGCGTCAGCGCGGTGGGGCCGGATACCAGAGTCACATCCGCGCCCCGATAGGCAGCCATGCGGGCCAGAGCATAGCCCATCTTGCCCGAGGAGTGGTTGGTCAGATAGCGCACCGGGTCCAGAGACTCTTGTGTGGGGCCGGCGGTGACCAGCACCTTTTTGCCCTCCAGATCGTGGGGCAGGGCGATGGCGTGAAGGATGTGTTCCAAAAGCACCTCGGGCTCAGGCAGTTTGCCCGCGCCAACCGCGCCGCAGGCCAAACGACCACTGGCAGGGGAAATTACTTGCCACCCGTAGCGGCGCAGAATGCCCAGATTGTCCTGGGTCACCTGATTTTCATACATGTTGGTGTTCATGGCCGGGGCGATGAGCTTGGGGCAGCGGCAGGCCAGTACCGTGGTGGTCAGCATATCGTCCGCCAGACCGTGGGCCAGCTTGGCACACACGTTGGCAGTAGCGGGGGCGATGATGACCAGATCGGTCCGCTCTGCCACAGAGATGTGCTCCACATGATGGACGAAGTTGCGGTCAAAGGTGTCGGTGAGACACTTGTTGCCCGTGAGCTGCTCAAAGGTGAGCGGGGCGATGAACTGGGTGGCGTTTTCGGTCATGATGACCTGCACGTGACAGTGTTGCTTTACCAGCGCCGAGGCCAGTGCCGCGGCCTTATACGCGGCGATGCCGCCGGTAACGCCCAGCAGGACAGATTTTCCCTTCAGCATAGCGATCCCTCCGTCATTTGAGGTGAATTTTCCCATATATTATACCATCTTTTCCGGTTGCCGCGCAGCGGCGAGGAAAAGGGTTAAGATCAAAGTATAATATCCGCTTGCGGATATTATACCAAAAGGGCGGGCCGGTGTAAAGGATAGAAAGGTGAGGGACAATAAATGGAAAACAGAACGTGAATGTATTGAAATTTGGGATGATTTCCTGTATAATATTTCCGCCCGGCAGGTGTGCCGGGACAGTTTGCGTTGCATCCCCACAGGGGAGTGACAGCAGGAGGTAATCGAATATGAAACAAAAAACAAAGGACACCCGCTGGATGGTGGGCGTTGCCATGATGGCGGCTATTGTTGTACTGCTGGCCAACACACCATTGGGCCTTATCCCGTTGCCTATGATCAATGCGACCACCACCCATATTCCTGTGATTGTGGGAGCAATTCTTCTGGGGCCCTTGGCAGGAGGTATTTTGGGTGGCGTATTTGGTGTTTGTTCTCTTATTAGTAATACCATAGCCCCCAAAGTGGTTTCGTTTTGCTTTTCCCCCTTTCTCAGCACTACGGGAGCTGTGGGGGCTACAAAGGCGTTGTGGGTCAGTGTGGGCTGCCGTATCCTGATCGGTGTAGTGGCCGGATGGCTGTGGATCGGACTGAAAAAGATTAAAGTCGCAGATCTGGTAGCCCTGCCCATCGTGGGCTTTGTTGGCTCCATGACCAATACCGTGACGGTGATGTTCAGCATCCTGTTCCTGTTCCGCGCGGAATATGCCCAGGCCAAGAACATCGCCATGGAAGCGTTTTACGACTTCGTCATCGGCGTGGTCACCGGCACGGGTGTGCTGGAAGCTATCGTGGCCCTGATTCTTGTCACGGTGATCGGAAAGGCGCTGCTGAAAGCATTTAAAGGATAAAATCTCCACAGGGGTGAGTTTTATGCTGCTTGCCATTGACATTGGCAACACTAATATTGTCATCGGCGGTATTCAGGACGATCGTATCGTTTTTGAGGCCCGCATCGCTACGGAACGAGTCAAGACCTCTGACCAGTATGGTGCGGAGATCAAGAATATGCTGGCTCTGTTTGATGTAAAGCCTTCGGACATCCGGGACTGCATTATTTCTTCCGTGGTGCCTCCGGTGTTCAACTCCGTCCATACGGGCGTGATCAAGCTTACGGGGAAGCAGCCCATGGTGGTGGGCCCCGGCATTAAGACCGGTCTGAACATTCAGATGGACACCCCCTCTCAGGTGGGCAGCGACCGCATCGTGATCGCTGTGGCCGCGCTGGCAGAATATGAGCCGCCGTTGACGCTTTTGGATCTGGGTACCGCCACCACCATCGAGGTGGTGGACAAGGGGAACGTATATATGGGTGGCTGCATCATCCCCGGTGTGCGCATTTCTCTGGAGGCACTGACCAACCGGGCCTCTCAGCTGCCCGGTATTCAGTTGGACAAGCCCAAGAAAGTCATTGGCAAGAACACAGTGGACTGCATGCGCAGCGGCGTGATGTACGGTGCTGCCGCCATGCTGGACGGCATGATCCAGCGGGTGGAGGAGGAGCTTGGCTATTCCACCACCGTTGTGGCCACCGGCGGCATGGCCCAGTTTGTCTGCCCTCTGTGCAAGCGGGAAATCAAGCTGGAGCGGGATCTGCTGCTCAAGGGTCTGAATCTGATCTATAAAAAGAATGTAAAATGATAAAATCGCCGTCCCAACAGGGATGGCGATTTTTACAGGCCCGCAGGGAAATTATTTCTTGCAAATAGCAAGCGCATCGTGTATAATACGTTTTACACGCCGGTGTGATGGAATTGGTAGACGTGACGGACTCAAAATCCGTTGGTGGCGACATCGTGTGGGTTCGAGTCCCACCACCGGCACCAAAAACGGACGCTCCTGAATGGAGCGTCCGTTTTTTTGATAATCAGCGATTCCACTTCTGTATAAAAGGAATCTTTTGCCGCATCAGCCCATGTTTATTGCAATAAATATAGAGACAGCCGGCGCCTCTGAACTGAAAGCGGGTTTCGGCATTTCCTTCTGGATATAGCTTGGTCAGCCAGAAGCGATCCGAGGTGGCATAGGCGATAAACGAGATATAGTGCGACTTTGTCATATCGTGCTGCACGGTGATAAAGTGTTCATCTTCCACTTTTTCGATGCTGATGGTATGTTCATCATCCGGTTCCTCAGCCTCCAGCGCGGGGAGCAGGATGCCGCAGCAGCTAATGACGGATTCACCGGCACAATGGATGATATTTCCGCAGACCGGGCAGACATAAATTTTTGTGCGCAGCATATTGCAGGACACGTTCTTGTTGCATACGGCCTGACCGGACATCAGTTCCATAACGGAGACACTGAGGGCTTTGGCAAGGGGCTCCAGCAGTGTAATATCCGGCAGTCCTTTTGCGGTTTCCCATTTGGATACAGCCTTGCTGCTGACACCGATTTTATCTGCAAGCTCAATCTGTGTCATGCCTTTTGCTTCCCGCAGTTGCTTTATGGTCGTTCCGGTTACATAGGTGTTCATGTGATCGCCTCCTGCTTAAAAGTAACACAAGATATCGCTTTGCACAACCTATGCTGCGTTGAAACGGAAAAATCCGTGATGCCCTCGAGGGCATCACGGATTTTTTTACAGTCTGCGGTAAATATGGGTCAATTCTCTCAAGTGGCCAGATACATAGTCATTCAGAGCCTCGGTCCGCACGCGCCAGCTCCAGTTGTGCTCACCCATGGTGCCGGGGGAATTCATTCTGGCATCGCTGCTCAGGCCGAGCACATCCTGCATGGGGGCGATGGCCAGCCGGGCCACGGTGGACCATGCACCTGCAATGACGCCCCAGCCAAGGCCCTCATCCTCCCGCAGCCGCAGATAGGAGCGGGCGTAGGCGGTGGCGGCGGGATCGCCCTCCTGCAGCCACTGGACGAAGGTGGGCGTGTCGTGGGTTCCGGTGTAGGCAACGCAGTCCACGTGGCAGTTGTGGGGCAGGTAAGCGCTTTCGCCGTTGGGGTCAAAGGCAAAGACCATCACCTTCATCCCCGGAACGCCACAGGTGCGTACAAACTCCAGAGCGTCCGCATCCAGATCTCCAAGGTCCTCCGCAATCAGTTCCAGTTTGGGAGCGGCGGCGTGCAGATCATTCAGCAGTTCCATACCGGGTCCGGGTTCCCAATGGCCCGCCATGGCCGTGGGGGAGCCTGCGGGAACGGACCAATAGGTGTGGAAGGCGCGGAAGTGGTCAATGCGAACCGCGTCATACAGGCGCGCACACCAGGAAATGCGTTCCCGCCAGAATGCAAAGACACCGGCCTTGTTTCCGTGCCAGTCATACAGCGGATTGCCCCACAGCTGGCCGTCCTCGCAGAAGGCATCCGGGGGAACGCCGGCCACAGCCTTGAGTCGTCCGTTTTCATCCAGCTGGAACAGTTTTGGACGCTTCCACATCTCCACGCTGTCACCGGACAGATAGATGGGGATATCGCCCATGAGCCGTATACCCTTTTGGTTGGCGTAGGACTTCAGGGCAAACCACTGGCGGTAGAAGGTGCGCTGCAGGAAGCGGTGGAACTCCACTTCCTCCGCGTCCGGGATAGCATCGGCGGGCCAATCCGTACATGGACCGGCAAGCTGCTCTCGCAGGGCGGCAAAGGCGGCGTAATCCTCCAGCCAGGGCAGTTCTGGAGTGTGGCAGGGGAGAGGGGTGGCACGGGAGCGCTCCCATGCTTTGCGCAGCAGGGGGATACGGGTACGCTGTAGCCAGTTGTAGTCCACCCGGTCCGGGTGGTGATAGCGGGCGGTTTCTGCTTCCTGAGGGGTAAGCAGCCCCTCGTCCACCAACAGGTCAAGGTCGATGAAGTAAGGGTTTCCCGCAAAAGCAGAGGGGGACATATAGGGGGAGGCGCCATCTCCCGGGGGAACCAGTGGCAGAGTCTGCCAGTACTTCTGGCCGGAGCGGGCCAGAAAATCCACAAAATTGTAGGCGTGCCGGCCCAGGGATCCAATGCCGTAAGGACCGGGCAGGGAAGAAACTGCCATCAAAATACCGCTGGCGCGCTGTGTGTTCATGGTACATCTCTCCTGTAAAGAGGGGTTGGATATAGTATAGCACAAAAACGGAGTAGTTCCAAGCAGATAGCTTTTAAGATTTGACTGTCAGCTTCAGCTTTCCGTCCGCAAATTCCACACACAGGGTTTGCCCGGAAAGCAGCGCGCCGGACAGCAACAGATCGGCGGCAGGATCTTCGATCTGCTCGGTAATAGCCCGGCGCAGGGGGCGGGCACCGTGGGTGGAGTTGCCGTGCGTGTGTGCAAGATGAGACAGCGCGTTGTGGCTGACCGCAAGGTCGATCCCAAGCTGTTTCAGTCGGGAAGTGGTACCTTTGAGAAGGATTTCGGCCACCGAAGCAAGGGAATTATCATCCAGAGGATGAAATACCACGGCACTGTCCAGACGTCCCCAAAACTCCGGGCGAAAGGTGCGCCTGGCTTCGGAAAGGACTGCTCTTTCCAGCGCAGCGTTTTGTATGTTTTCAGCAACGAAGCCAAGCTGTCCGCCGGGTTGGACATGTTTGGAACCCAGGTTGGAGGTCATGACCAGCACTGCGTTGCGGAAATCTGCCTTACGGCCCATGGAATCGGTGAGAGTGCCTTCGTCCATGATCTGTAGCAGCAGATTCCACACGTCCGGGTGGGCCTTCTCAATCTCATCCAGCAGCACCACCGACCATGGAGCACGGCGTACCCGCTCGGTAAGCTGTCCGCCCTCCTCGTGGCCCACATAGCCCGGCGGCGAGCCGATCAGCCGGGAGACGGTGTGAGCGTCCATATATTCCGACATGTCAAGGCGGATCAGAGAATCCGTGCTGCCAAACAGAGCCTTGGCAAGGGTTCGGCACAGCTGAGTCTTGCCCACACCGCTTGGACCCAGGAACAGGAAGCAGCCAACCGGGCGATTGGGATCCTTCAGACCGAGGCGGCCTCTGCGTACGGCCTTGGCGACAGTGTGAACAGCTGCGTTCTGGCCGACCAGCTCCTCATGCAGGGTAGCCTCCAAATTGGAAAGACGTTGCTGTTCTTCCTGGGACAGTTCCGTGACAGGAATCCCGGTCCAGCCGGTGAGGACGGCGCGCACATCCTCGACTGTGACCTGACAGGGGGCGTGTGTGCTGTGCCATTGGCGGGCCTTTCCCTCCAGCTCGCGGCGAAAGTCTTGTTCAGCATCCCGGAGCATAGCTGCCCGTTCATAATTCTGCTCCCGGATGGCCAACGCCTTTTCCTGAGCGGCGCTGCCTGCACGCTGTTCCAGCTCCTGCAGCTCCGGGGGCAGAGCGTGCTGTTTGAGGCGCACCCGGGAGGCAGCCTCGTCCATCAGGTCAATGGCCTTATCCGGAAGGAACCGCTGAGGAAGATAGCGCACGGACAGGTCCACTGCAGCCACCAAAGCATTATCAGCGATGGAGAGATGATGATGCCGCTCGTATCGGGGCTTCAGTCCCCGCAGGATGGCAAGGGCAGTGTCGCGGTCCGGCTCGCCGATGTTGACGGGCTGAAAGCGCCGCTCGAGGGCGGCATCCTTTTCAATATAGCGGCGATACTCCTCCAGTGTTGTGGCACCGAGCACCTGAAGTTCGCCGCGACCCAGAGCGGGTTTTAAAATATTGGCCGCATCAATAGCGCCCTCGGCGCTGCCGGCACCAACGATGGTGTGCAACTCATCCAGAAAGAGGATGATGTTGCCTGCACGGCGTACCTCGTCCAGTACTTTGCGCAGCTTTTCCTCAAACTCGCCACGGTATTTGGTGCCCGCTACCATGGCAGACAGATCCAGTGCACACACCCGCCGCCCTCGCAGGTGTGCCGGGGCGGTACCCTGAGCGATGGACAGTGCCAGCGCCTCGGCCAGTGCGGTTTTGCCCACACCCGGTTCCCCAATGAGGGCGGGGTTGTTCTTGGTGCGTCGGGAAAGGATCTGGATGACACGCTCCAGTTCCGCGTCGCGGCCAATGACCGGGTCCAGGCGGCTTTGGGCGGCCAGTCGGGTGAGATCCCGGGAACACTGGTCCAGAAGCCGGGTCTCGGCAGCGGTTCGTTCCGGCTCCCTGCCCCGGCGGATAGGGGGCGGCTCGCTGCTGCCGCCCTCCAAGGAGGAGCATACCTGCCGGTACAGCTTGAGCGGTACTACGCCGTGTCCGGAGAGTACCTGAGCCGCACAACAGCCCGGCGCCCTCAATAGACCCAGAAGCAGATGCTCGGAGCTGACACACTTATGCCCCAAGCGACCGGACTCCATCACAGCGAACTGGATGATCTGATGGCACTGAGGGGTAAGACCCTGGGAGGGAGCTGTGCCGGTGCGCCCGGTGCCAAGACGGCTGATAATGGATGCCTGCAGAGCGGGGGCATTCAGCCCGCGGTTGTTCAGAAGTCGACCGGCGGGGGTCTGGGTCTGGCGGGCGAGGGCCAGAAGAAGATGCTCACTGCCCACATAGCTGTGGCCGAGCACTGCTGCACTCTGTTGGGCCAGACGCAGTACCCCGATGGCGGAAGTGGTAAACCGTGTGTCTTGCATAGTACACCTCAAATATTGGTATCTGAGAGAACTATACCCATTTTTTCGAAAAAAACACGGTGACTGTCCACAGGACAGTCACCGTGTATGAAATTGTGTTTACTGAGCGGCGACAGCGGGGCGGTCTTTATGAGCGGCAGTGATGGCAAACTGGAAGATGACAGCCACCGCGGCCATCATGACAGCAAAAGCGTAGAGGATGGGGACGTAAGTGCCGAAAATGTCGTAGCAAAGATTGACGAGGGGGGAACACACGGCAAAGCCGACATAATTCACAGCGGTAACGATGCCAAGCACTTTATTGAAAGATGCGTCACCGAACATGTCGTTAGTAATCAGAGAGAGCATGACGGTCTCCAGCGGCAGAGCAAGGGGAGAAAATACACAGTGGATCAGGGCGTAGGCCATACCGGTGGAAGAGGGGACAGTCATGGCGAGGGTCAGCATGGCCAGTACGGCCAGCACATCGCACACCAGCATGGACACCCGAAGACCAAAGCGGTCGTAGCAGGCGCCGGTAAGGAATTTACCGCAGGTGAGGATCAGGGCTCCCATGCTCAAAATTCCGGTGACAAAGGCCTCGTCCAGACCAACATCGATCATGTGAGCCTTGTCCACGCCGCTGGCGCCCTGAAGCATCATACCGGTGAGAAATACGCCCAGCAGAGCGGCATAGAAGTAGGGTTTGCGGCGGATCACGCTGTAATCAAGGCCGACCCAACTCTGCCCTCTGGCCTTTTTCTTCTGGGGGACCACGGCACCGTCAGGGGGATCCGCCAGAAACACAAAGGCTAAAATGCCCGTAATAGCCAGCAGGGGGACGATCAGGAAATAGGCCTTGCGGTAGCCGAAGGTGGAACTGGTGATGATGGGAGTGAGTATCATGGTGGCAGCTGCGGCGCCGATGCCGTTGGCGCCAAGGACAAGACCCAGGATTTTGCCTGTATGCGGGCCTTTGCACCAGGAGCGGATGATGGCGGTGACCATGGTGGAGGTGGTGAGACCCAGACCGATACCAAGCAAACTGCCGCCTACGTAGAACAGAAGGATGTTGTTGGCAACGGCGTAGCAGGTCATGGACAAAATCAGGGCGGAAAAGCCGAACAGGATGAGCTTTTTCGTGCCGAACCGCTTGACCAGCGGACCGAAGAACAGGGCGATACCGGCTGTAAAGACGTACCGGCAGGTATCATTGAACCCGAACAGACTGCGCTCGAAGCCCAGTGCGGAAGTGATGGGACCGAGGAACAGCTTCTTCGTGCCCGAGCAGAAGCCCAGGGCCAGAAACTCGATGAGAAAGCACACGGCCACGATGATCCACTTGTAGTAGGGGGACTGTTTTTTCAATAGCATTGAATATACGCCTCACTTTATTCTTTAGAGGAGTTGTTGCAGCAAAGAAAATTGTAGTCCCAAAAGCGCGAAGGAGCAAGTACATGGTATTTACGCAAGCGTAACTTAGACTTTATGCTTGGTAGAATTGCGATACGAAATCGCGGAAGGTCTGTTCGGCCGGGGTCATTATATGCTCACGCCGCCAGTAGAGGTTCATGACCCAGGGAGAGAGACTGTTTTCCAGCGGAATGACCTTCAGGTCGCCCTGGTTTACGTGGCGGGAGCGTGTGGTGGTAAAGGCAACACCAAGATTTTGCTGTACCATGCTGCGGTAGAGGAGATAGGTGCAGGAGTTGGCGGGGGTGGGGTCGATCCCGCTGGCCTGCAGCAGGCGGATCAGCCGTTCACGGCGGGGCATACCATGGGTTGGGAGGAAGAGATTTTCACTGCGGAGCATGGCAGGGGAGACAATATCAAATTTGGCAAGAGGGTGCTCGGGGTGGACAATAATGGCGGGTTGGTCCTCGAACAGCCGCATACAATCCAGTGTATGGATGCAGCTTTCCGGAAGGTCCTCCTCCTCGGCCAGCAGGAAGGTGTATTGGGAGAAGAAGGTGTTGATGGCGGTATAATCCGTGGTGGTACAGGTCAGAGTGAATTGAGGATACTCCTGAGAAAAGGTAGTGAGCATTTCAAGCCAGAGATTGGAGCCGGTGGTGGCGACCCAAATGTTATTCTGGGCGCGCAACAGACTGTGCCGCAACTCGGTTTTGGCCCGGTCCAGCGAGTCAAACACCTCGTTCACATAGCGCAGGAAGATCTCACCCTGTTCATTTAAGGTGATACGATTTCCGGAACGGTCGAACAGAGGTGTGCCAACTTCTTTCTCCAACCGGGCGATAGAGGTGCTCAGGGCGGGGGCTGAGAGGAACAGCTCCTGTGCCGCAGAAGAAATTTTTTCGGTTTTGGCTACGGCTTTGAAATATTTCAGTTGCATCAGTTCCAAGAAAAACACCCGTTTCCGTTGTGAAGATTAAATTTGACATTATTCTCTCACAAAGGGAAAAGGATTGCAAGAGGAAAGAGAGGCGGAAAAAAGTGCTTTGGACAAGATAATTCAAAAATGGCATTGCAATTTTCAAAAGATGTGTTAAAATAGGGTTACATTCTTTTGGAGGTGTACATACCAATGGCTTACAAGATCAGTGATGCTTGCGTCAGCTGCGGTTCCTGCGCTGATGCCTGCCCCGTGGGCGCTATCTCTCAGGGCGCTTCCCAGTACGAGATCGACGCCAACGCCTGCCTGGATTGCGGCAGCTGCGCTGACACCTGCCCTCTGGGCGCGATCTCCCAGGAGTAATCCAACCAAATAAAAAACGGTGCCGTATTCGGCACCGTTTTTTATTTATGCTCCTGAGCACCCGGGAGCAGGTGATCGAAGGTAAAACGCGCCGCCTCAGTAGAGGCAGCGCGTTTGATTTACAGACATTCCAGTTCGCCGGACTCAACGACCTTGATCCCCCTGGCACGCAGGGCGGCGGTGGCGGCAGCGTTGTCTGCCACGCGGAAGATCATATACGCCGCGTCCTTGCGGCCGCCCAGAAAGGCGTAGCCGTATTCCAGGTTGATCTGCGCTTCGGACAGAATGTCCAGTACCTGATTCAGACCGCCGGGCACATGGGGGATATCCACGGCCAATACGGAGGTGACGGTGCACACATAGCCGGCGTCCTTCAGAACGGTGGCGGTGTCCAGAGGACGGTCCACGATGATGCGGGCGATGCCAAACTCGTTGGTCTCGGACAGGGACATGGCGCGCATGTCGATGTGGTGGTTGGCCAGCACACGGGTCAAGGCGTTGAGCTCGCCGGGCTTGTTTTCCAGAAAGACAGAGATCTGCTTGACACTCATAGTAGCACCTCCTGTTAAATCTTGCGCTTGTCGATGATACGCACGGCTTTGCCTTCGCTGCGGACGATGGACTTGGGGGCCACCAGAGAGACCTTGGCGGACAGGCCAAGCATGGAGCGCAGACCCTCTACCAGTTGCTTCTGACGCTTGTCGATAGCACCCAGATTGTCGGTGAACATTTCCGGGGTCATCTCCACCCGCACCTCCAGCGTGTCACTGTGATTGACGCGGTCCACGATGATCTGGTAGTTGGCGGCATAGCCGTGGTTGAGCAGTACTGTTTCAATCTGAGAGGGGAACACATTCACGCCACGGATGATAAGCATATCATCGCTGCGCCCCATGGGCTTGCGCATCTTTACGTGGGTACGGCCGCAGGAGCAGGGCTCGTAGTTCAGCTGGCAGATGTCCCGGGTGCGGTAGCGTAGCAGGGGAAAGGCCTCTTTGGTGATGGAGGTGAAGACCAGCTCACCCTTGGAGCCCTCGGGCAGTACCTCGCCGGTATCGGGGTCGATGATCTCGGCGATGAAGTGGTCCTCGTTGATGTGCATGCCGTTCTGTGCGGAGCATTCGAAGGCCACGCCGGGGCCGGACAGCTCGGTCAGACCGTAGATATCGTAGGCCTTAATGCCCAGCGTGTTCTGGATGTCCTGACGCATTTCCTCGGACCAGGCCTCGGCACCGAAGATGCCCGCCTTCAGGGGGATGTCATTGGGCCCCAGACCCATTTCTTTCATAGTTTCACCCAAATAGGCGGCATAGGAGGGAGTGCAGCACAGAATTGTGGAGGAGAGATCCTGCATGAAGCCAATCTGCCGCTCGGTATTGCCGGAGGAGATGGGGATGGTAAGACAGCCAACCTTGTGGGAGCCGCCGTGGAGACCGGCGCCGCCGGTGAACAGACCGTAGCCATAGGCCACCTGACACACATCCTCGCTGGTGGCGCCTGCTGCGGTGAGAGCACGGGCACAGCAGTCCTCCCACAGATCAACGTCATGCTGGGTATAAAAAGCCATGACCCGCTTGCCGGTTGTACCGGAGGTGGAGTGGATACGCACGCACTCGCGCTTGGGCTTGCCCATGAGTCCGTATGGATAGGCCTCGCGCAGGTCGGCCTTGGTGACGAAGGGTAGCTTGTGCAGGTCGGCAACGCCCTTGATGTCGTCAGGGGTCACACCTTTAGCTTCCATCTTTGCGCGGTAGTAGGGGACGTTATCCCACACATGCTTGACCTGCTTGACCAGCCGCTCGTCCTGAAGGGCGCGCAGCTCGTCGCGGGACATGGTTTCAATTTCCGGTTGATAGTAACGCTCCATTGGGATCAAACCTTTCTGTTGTATCGGGATATTCTTAGGCGTTTTTGCCCAGCTCAAAGGCTTTCTTGTTCAGTTCCAGGAACTTGGCGGGCACGCAGGCCTCGATGGACTTCTGCCACGCCTCGTCAGAGAAGTCGAAGTACTTGGATAGACGGCCCATAAGCACCAGGTTCACCGCCTTGGCAGAACCGGCCTGCTCAGCCAGAGCCAGACAGTCCAGAGCGTCTACATTTGCGCCCGTAGCCAGCATCTTGTTCACCAGATCCTCGGGATACTGGGCAGCACCGGTGATAACGGGCATGGGGTCGATCTGCTGGGTGGAGGTGACGATCTGACCATCCGCCTTCAGGTAGGACAGCCAACGGGCGGCTTCCAGCACCTCGAAGGAGACGATGAAGTCGGCCTCGCCTTTGTCGATGACGGGGGAGCAGACCTTGTCACCGTAGCGCACATAGGTGACCACGCTGCCGCCGCGCTGGGACATACCGTGAACCTCGGATACTTTGACATCATAGCCCTGCTCCATGAGCAGATGGCCCAGCAGCTTGGAGGCCAGCAGAGAACCCTGGCCGCCCACACCGACGATCATAACGTTTTTAGTATTCATTGCTTAGCCCTCCTTCTTGGTGCTCTGGAAGGCACCGAACGCACACAGCTGCTCACACACGCCGCAGCCCACGCACAGGGTATTGTCCACATGGGCCTTGCCGTTCTTGATGGAAATGGCGGGGCAGCCGATCTTCATACAGGCCTTGCAGCTCTTGCACTTGTCGGTGTCCACGGTGAGGGGAGCGCTGTGCTTGACATACTTCAGCAGGGCGCAGGGACGACGGGAGATGATGACGGAGGGAGCCTCCACCGCCAGCTCTTCCTTGAGGGCCGCATCGCAGGCCTTCAGATCATAGGGATCCACCACGCGCACGCGCTCAAAGCCCATGGCACGGCACAGGGACTCCAGATCAATCTTTCCTGCAGGGTCACCCTTGATGTTGTAGCCGGTAGTGGGGTTCTGTTGGTGGCCGGTCATACCGGTAATGGAGTTGTCCAGAATAATGACGGTGGAGTTGGACTGGTTATAGGCAATGTTGGCAAGGCTGGTCATGCCGGAATGCATGAAGGTGGAGTCACCGATGACGGCAACTGTTTTGCCCTGGCTCTCAGCGCCCAGAGCCTTGTTGAAGCCGTGGGTGGCGGAGATGGAAGCGCCCATGCACAGGGTCATGTCCATGGCGGCCAGAGGAGCCACGGCGCCCAGCGTGTAGCAGCCGATGTCGCCCAGCACGGTGCACTTGTTCTTACTCAGGGTGTAGAACAGGCCGCGGTGGGGGCAGCCGGCGCACATGACGGGGGGACGGGGAGGGATGACATCTTCCAGCGCCTTGCCGGTATGTACCTCGCCGCCCAAACACTGAGCCACCAGATTCTGAGAGAACTCACCCAGAATGGGCAGCACGTCCTTGCCGGATACGGCAAGACCCATGGCGCGGCAGGCGTTCTCCACGATGGGGTCAAGTTCTTCGACCACCACCAGCTTCTTCACCTTGGAGGCAAAGTCACGGATGAGTTTCTGAGGCAGGGGATGGATCATGCCCAGCTTGAGCACGGACACGCTGTCACCGAACACTTCCTTTACATATTGATAGGAAGTAGAGGAGGTGATGATGCCCACGTCGGTGCCGCCCATCTCCACACGGTTCAGGGCAGAGGTTTCGGCATACTCAGCCAGACGGGCCATGCGGTCTTCCACGAAGGGGTGGCGGCGGATGGCGTTGCCGGGCATCATGACGTACTTGGCAATGTTCTTCTCATAAGGCTTGGCGGGCACTTCCTGACGGGGAGCGGTCTCCACCACGGACTGAGAGTGGGCTACGCGAGTGCACATCTTCAGCAGAACGGGGCAGTCAAACTCCTCGGAAATGTCATAGGCGGCCTTAGCGAAGGCCAGCGCCTCGGCAGAATCGGCGGGTTCCAGCATGGGCAGCTTGGCGGCGATGGCATAGTGGCGGGAATCCTGCTCGTTCTGGGAGGAATGCATGCCGGGGTCGTCGGCAACGGCGATGACCATACCCGCATTCACGCCGGTGTAAGCCACGGTGAACAGGGGGTCGGCGGCCACGTTCAGGCCCACGTGTTTCATGGCGCAGAAAGAACGCTTTCCGGCCAGGCACGCGCCAAAGGCGGATTCCATGGCAACCTTTTCATTGGGAGCCCACTCGGTATAGACTTCGTCAAACTTGGCAATCTCCTCGGTGATCTCCGTGCTGGGGGTGCCGGGGTAACTGGACACCACGCAGCAGCCGGCCTCGTACAGGCCGCGGGCAACGGCGACGTTGCCCAGCATCAGCTGTTTCATATCGGTTTTCCTCTTTTCTTAGCTTGGATCAGCTTATTTTTCGTCGTTGGTACGGTCGATCACCTGACCGACCACACCGCCTGCGCCGTTGTCCAGCATGGACCGGCGAACCCGGCTGATGGTGGCGCTGGAAGCGCCCGTCTTTTCCAGAATATCCAGATAAACGAGGCCCTGCTTCAGGTAGACGGCCACATCAAAGCGCTGCTCCATGGAACGCAGCTCTGTGGGAGTGCAAAGATCATCAAAGAAACGGCAGCATTCATCCAGATCCTTCAGCTTCAGTATCGTTTCATACAGTGCGATGCTGCGCTCTTTTCGCTCGACTTTTGCCATGATGCAAGCTCCTTTCAGAATGGGCGGCATATTTGCCGCGAATTTTACCATTACATATTAGCACCGCAAAGTGTAAAAGTAAAGAAAAACTTTACGGTGTTAAACTTTAAACTGTAAAACTAGAAACAAAGAGAAAAAGAACAGATTTTTTGGAAACGGATAGAAAAGAAAGCATTGACTTTTTAAACCAAATGGGGTATGATACCAAAAGATTTACGCTTTAAACCGTTGAAGTGGTCGGCGGGTTTACTGCAGAACACAATGGCGAAAGGACGATTTTATATGCCTATTACCGATCTGCTGGAACGCAACAGCAAGCTGTACGGTGATGAGATCGCTCTGGTTGAGATCAATCCCGAGCTTGAGGAGGAGCAGCGCGTCACATGGAAAGAGTACGCGCTGATCCAGCCCACATCTTCGGCGCCCTACCGCCGGGAGATCACCTGGTCCATCTTTGACGAGAAGGCCAACCGTGTTGCCAATATGCTGCTGGGCCGAGGTATTCGCAAGGGTCAGAAGGTTGCTATCCTGCTGATGAACTGTCTGGAGTGGCTGCCCATCTATTTCGGAATCCTTAAGACGGGCGCTATTGCTGTGCCGCTGAATTTCCGCTATACCGCGGACGAGATCGAATACTGCCTGAATCTGGCGGAGGCAGATGTACTGTTCTTCGGTCCGGAGTTCATCGGTCGTATGGAGACCATCGTGCCCACGCTGAAAAAGGACCATCTGCTGTTCTTCGTGGGCGACGTGTGCCCTCCCTGGGCGGAGGATTATCACCGGGCCACGGCCAACTGCTCCAGCGCCGCACCCAAGATCCTCATTGATGACGAGGACGAGGCTGCCATTTACTACTCCTCCGGCACCACCGGTTTCCCCAAGGCCATTCTGCTCAAGCATCTGGCTCTGAGCCAGTCTGCACGCATGGAGGCCAATCACCACGAAACGACCCACGAGGATGTATTCCTGTGCATCCCGCCCCTGTACCATACGGGTGCCAAGATGCACTGGTTTGGTTCACTGTTTACCGGCAGCAAGGCAGTCCTGCTCAAGGGTAACTCACCCAAGGCAGTTTTTGATGCCGCCTCTCAGGAGCATTGTACCATCGTGTGGCTGCTGGTGCCCTGGGCGCAGGATATTCTTGCCGCCCTTGACCGGAGTGAGCTGAAGCTGGAAAACTATGAGCTGGCCCAGTGGCGTCTGATGCACATGGGTGCCCAGCCTGTGCCGCCTTCTCTGGTCAAGCATTGGATGGAGTACTTCCCCAACCATAAATATGACACAAACTACGGTTTGTCCGAGTCTACCGGTCCGGGCTGTGTCCATCTGGGCATGGACAATGTTCATAAAGTGGGGGCCATCGGCGTGCCCGGCTACGGCTGGAAGATCAAGATCGTAGATGAGCTGAATCAGAAGGTCCGACCCGGCGACGTGGGTGAGCTGTGTGTCAAGGGGCCCGGCGTGATGGTGTGCTACTATCACAATGAGGAGGCCACCAATGAGGTGCTGGAGGACGGCTGGCTGCACACCGGTGACATGGCACGTCAGGATGAGGACGGCTTCATTTTCCTGGTGGACCGCAAAAAGGACGTGATCATCTCCGGCGGCGAGAACCTGTACCCGGTGCAGATCGAGGCCTTTCTTGCTGCTATGCCTCAGATCCACGATGTGGCTGTGATTGGCCTGCCCGACAAGCGGTTGGGTGAGATCGCAACGGCAATCATTCAGGTCAAGGACGGGATGACCTGCACCGAGGAGGAAGTGGAGCGCTTCTGTATGGATCTGCCCCGGTACAAGCGTCCCCGCAAGATCATTTTTGCTCCCGTACCCCGAAACGCCACCGGAAAGATCGAAAAGCCCAAGTTGCGTGAGCAGTATTGTGGCGTGCGGCTGGTGGAAGCCCAAAACAATGCGTAAACCAAAGTCCCTCCCGATGGGCGGGAGGGACTTTCCTTTTTAAGGCGACTGTGCTACAATCAAGTCAAAAAATGGGGAAAGAGAAAGAGCCCCGCTGGAGGAAAGACTATGGTATCTGAACGTATGTTGGGCCTGGGTACTGCCCGGTCTGTGATTCGTGAGCTATTTGAATATGGCAAGCAGCGCGCCGCCATCGTTGGTGCGGAAAATGTGTATGATTTCTCTCTGGGCAATCCCAGCGTTCCTGCTCCCGATGCGGTGAACGAGACGGCAATCCGCATTTTGAAGGAAAATCCCGATGTGATCCACTGCTACACCAGTGCCCAGGGTGACGCGGGTGCGCGGCAGCGCTTTGCCGACAGTCTGAACCGCCGCTTTGGTGCAAACTACACTGCGGACCGGTTTTACATCACAGTAGGCGCTGCGGCATCTTTGTGCTGCGTGTTTAACGGGTTGACCTGTCCCGGGGATGAGTTTATCGCCTTCGCCCCCTACTTCCCGGAATATAAGGTGTTTATCGAGGGGGCGGGCGCTAAGATGGTGCTTATTCCCCCGGAAATTGAGAACTTCCAGATCAACTTTGCCGCCTTTGAGGCTGCCATCACTCCCAATACCAAGGGCGTGGTGGTCAACAGCCCCAACAATCCCTCCGGCGTGGTCTACTCCAAAGAGACACTGGAGCGGCTGGCTGCGATCCTGACGGCAAAAAGCGAAGAATACGCACACCCCATTTACCTGATCTCCGACGAGCCCTACCGTGAGATTGTGTTCGGTGGTTTTGAAGTGCCCTGGATCCCCCATATCTACAAGGACACCATCGTGTGCTACTCTTTCTCCAAGTCCCTGTCCCTGCCCGGCGAGCGTCTGGGCTATGTTCTGGTACCTGCTGAAGTAACGAACAGCAATCAGGTCTATGCCGCGGTGGCGGGCGCAGGGCGCTCTCTTGGCTATGTGAACGCCCCCAGCCTGTTCCAGCAGGTGACCAGCCTGTGCTGCGATATGACCGCTGACCTGAAGGTGTATGAGGAGAACTGCAGCCTGCTGGTGAACTCCCTGCGTGAGATGGGCTACCACGTAGCACAGCCGGGCGGTGCATTCTATCTGTTCCCCCGCAGCCTTGAACCGGACGATATGGCCTTCAGTGAGCGGGCCAAGCAGTTCGACCTGTTGCTGGTGCCCGGATCCGGCTTCGGTGCTCCCGGTCACTTCCGTCTGGCCTACTGCGTGCAGACTGACATGATCAAACGTGCCCTGCCCAAGTTTAAGGCACTGGCCGACTCTTACAAGTAAATTGACCTTATGGGCGCTGCAAACGCAGCGCCCATCTTTTATGTGACGGACTAAAATCCCGTTTTTTGTACATCCTAAGAGAAAACAAAGGAGTGATCTCAATGGATGAGCAAAAGGACAAACAACAGGAGGGAGAGGGTCTGCTCTCCACGGAACAGACCATACAGCCCATTGTGGACTTTGGATCGTCCCTGATCCAGAGCAAAAAGGGGAGCGTTCATGTGTTGACCATCGTGGGTCAGATCGAAGGCCATCAGCTATTGCCGTCCACCAGTAAAAGCACGAAATATGAGCATGTCATGCCGCTGCTTGCCATGGTGGAGGAGAGCGACGAGGTAGACGGCCTTCTGGTGCTGCTTAACACCGTGGGCGGTGACATTGAAGCGGGACTGGGCATTGCGGAATTGATTTCAAGCATGTCCAAGCCTACCGTTTCGCTTGTGCTGGGGGGCGGACACTCCATCGGCGTACCTCTGGCAGTGTCGGCAAAGCGCTCATATATTGCTCCCTCTGCGGCCATGACCATCCATCCCGTGCGCATGAACGGACTGGTGATCGGGGTGCCTCAGACCTTCTACTACTTTGAACGCATCCAGGAGCGCATTATCCAGTTTGTTACGGCTAATAGTAAAGTAAAGCGAGAAACCTTTACAGATTTGATGCTCCAGACGGGGGAACTGGCAGCGGATGTAGGCAGCGTGATTTATGGGGAAGAGGCGGTGAAACTGGGCATCATCGACCGGATTGGTGGTCTGTCCGATGCACTTTCCTGTCTGCACGAGATGATCGATGAGCGAAAAAAACAACAGGAAGAACAAAATGAAAAAAACAGGTGACATCACCTGTTTACATAATTCTAAAAATTGTAAGAAAGAACTGGAATTATTCTATATGTTGTGTTAATATAGTATCAGTATCATTATAACCACCTGTGGGAGGTACATATTTTGACCTATCTGATGTCTGTGATCCTCGGCTTTGTACAGGGTGTGGCGGAGTTTCTGCCCATCTCAAGTTCCGGGCATTTGACCCTGTTCCAGCACTTTTTCGGGATGGAAGAGCCGGACAATCTGTTCAATGTTCTGCTCCACTTTGCTACACTGTTGGCCGTCTGCATTTACTATTTCCGCGATGTTGTGGAAATGGTGACAGAGTTTTTCCGCGGACTTGCCAGTTTGTTTTCGCGCAGACGGCAGGGCGGGGATATTCCAGAAGCCAGAAGACTGGTGCTGCTGGTCATCGTGGGCACGCTGCCTCTGTTCGCGGTGCTGCTCATCAAGGACTATGTGGAAGCACTGGGTTCCAGTCCTGTATTCGTCAGCTGCGCGCTGCTGGTCACCGGCTGTATCCTGTTTCTTTCTGACCGCATGGCGGGAGGACGCAAGTCTGCCCGTACCGCAACGCTGAAGGACGTGTTGTTGGTGGGCGTGGCACAGGGGTTGGCTACCGTTCCCGGCCTGTCCCGGTCCGGCTGTACCATCTCTGCGGGCATGGCCGTCGGCTTTGAGCGGAAGTTTGCGGTGCGTTACTCGTTCCTTATGTCCCTGCCCGCGGTTCTTGGGGCCACCATTCTGGAAGTCAAGGATGTGCTGGAAGTGGAGGGTGGCCTTGTTCAGGGCCTGCTGCCCAAATATCTGGTGGGTATGGCGGTGGCCGGCATTGTAGGCTATTTCTCCATCCGTCTGGTCAATCTGCTGGCGGCAAAGGGCAAGTTTGGAGCCTTCGCCTATTACTGCTGGGCGGCGGGTATCGTTGCCCTGATTCTGAGCCTGATGGGCTGGACTTTGATTTGAACCTCCTGAGAAAGGGATGTAGATAACCATGGCTGCTACACGAAAGAAGACAAGCGGCAACCGACAGGCTGACACAGGAAAGAAACGCGGTCGGCCTGCAACCGCTCAAAAGAAAAGTACACGTGCCTCCGGGCAGAGCAAACAGCCCCCGGCAAAGCGGCCTATCCGCCGTGAAGTATGGTCGGCAGTATGCCTTGTGCTGGCACTGTTCTCCGCTTTGGGCTACTTCAGCATTGAAGGGCTGTTTATCGACTACTTCTGCGGGTTGCTCAAAGGCTTGATTGGCTGGGGATTCTTCCTTGTGGCACCTGTGCTTCTGCTGGCCTTCTATATTCTGGCCTTCCATCGGGGGCGTCCGGTGCGGCTGCGACTGACCTGCGCACTGCTGTTGCCTGTGCTGCTGGGTACCGGTCTGCACCTGTTTCTTGCGCAGGAATATACGTGGAGCGGGGCGCTGGTGGGACAGCTATGGAGCTCTGGTCGGGAATTTGCTTCCGGCGGTATTGTGAGCGGCGTGCTGGCCATCGGCGGAAAGCAGTTGTTCAGTGTTCCAGGAACCCTGATCCTGCTGATCGTTGCGGCTTTCTTTATGGGGCTGGCAGCCTTTAACCGCGGCATTGGGGATATTGTGGATTATATTCGCAACCGTCCCCATCCGGAATATGAGCCTCCCGTGGAAGAGCCGGAAAAGCCCAAGCGGCAGACGGTGTCGGAGCCGGTTCAGGAAAAGGCGCCTCTCAAGCGTACGGTGTTTGACATTCCTTTGGATGACGGGCCTGTGACTGCGGCACCGGAGAAAGTGCCGAACAACGCGCTGAGTGAGCCCAAACCGCAGAAAAGCGGCTTTTTCAACCGAAAACCCAATGTGAAAGCTCCGGACGAGGTACTCACCGGCGTGTCCCACATAGTGGACGAGCCCTTGGAGCCTTTTAAGGAACCTGTTCCTGCCCCTGTGCCTGAGGTAGAGGCGCCTGCTGTGCCGGAGATCGTCCGTGAGCCTGCGGTGCCCAAGGTGACGGCCAGCGAGGCCGCGCAGGCGGCACAGGAGGTGGCCAAGGATATCGAACAGACGATGGAGCAGGAGTCCAAACCCTATCAGTATCCGCCTCTGTCCCTGTTGAACGAGAGTGGCGTGGACAGTGGCGTGGACGCTCAGAGTGAGCTGAATATCAACCGTCAGCGGCTGAATGACACCATTCGCTCCTTCGGCATTGAGGCCAACATCATTAACATTGTCCGCGGTCCTTCCGTTACCCGGTACGAGCTGGAACTGGATCAGGGCGTACGGCTGAACAAGCTGACAAATCTGGCGGATGATATCGCTCTGGCACTGGGTGCCACCGGTGTGCGTATTGCACCCATTCCGGACAAAATCTCCGTGGTGGGTATTGAGGTGCCCAACAAGGCGGTCTCTCCCGTCAGCATCCACGAGGTCATCGGCTCCAAAAACTTCACCGACAGCAAGTCCAAGGTGTCCTTTGCGGTAGGTAAAGACATCGGTGGCCGCTGCGTGGTGGGTGACATCAGTAAGCTGCCCCATCTGCTCATCGCCGGTACTACCGGCTCCGGTAAGTCTGTGTGTACCAACTCCATCATTACTTCGCTGCTCTACAAAGCCACGCCGGAGGAGGTCCGCCTGATCATGGTGGACCCCAAGATGGTGGAACTGGGCATCTATAATGGAATTCCCCATCTGCTTATCCCCGTGGTCACTGACCCCAAGAAGGCGGCCGGTGCGCTGCAATGGGCGGTCACGGAGATGATGAAGCGCTACCGTACCTTCTCCGAGGTTGGTGTGCGTAAGCTGGACGAATACAACGCTCTGGCGGCCAAGACGGAGGGCATGGAAAAGATGCCCAGCGTAGTGGTTCTCATTGATGAGCTGGCCGACCTGATGCTGGTTGCCGCCAAAGAGGTGGAAGAGTCCATCTGCCGCGTGGCCCAGATGGGCCGTGCGTCTGGTATGCATCTGGTCATTGCCACCCAGCGTCCCTCTGCCGATGTCATCACCGGCCTGATGAAGGCCAATATCCCCAGCCGCATCGCCTTTGCGGTGGCCTCTGCCATGGAGTCGCGTATTATTCTGGATACCATGGGTGCGGAAAAGCTGGTGGGCCGCGGCGATATGCTCTTTGCCCCTCTGGGCAGCGGCAAGCCCCAGCGCGTACAGGGCTGCTTTATCTCTGACGAGGAAGTGGCCCGTGTGGTGGAATTTGTCAAAAAGTCCGGTAGCGCCAACTACTCC
>SVLE01000015.1 GCA_015068065.1 Oscillospiraceae bacterium
CCAGCGTGGTGAGCATGTCCTGCTCCACGGCGGAGGCCTCTTTGTCCTTGAGCTGGATCTCACGCATCTTTTTCAGGCACACATCCATGCCCCGGCACATAAATGCCTCATCAAAGGCCTTGGCACGGATAGAGAAATAGGCGGCGTAGAAGGCCAGAGGCCGATGCACCTTGAACCAGGCAATGCGGAAAGCCATCATCACGTAGGCCACAGCGTGGGCCTTGGGGAACAGGTAGGCGATCTTCTTACAAGAGCCGATGTACCAGTCCGGCACGCCGGCGGCCTTCATTTCCTCCTCCGCACCGTCGGGCAGACCTCTGCCCTTTCGCACCGCCTCCATGATTTTGAAGGAGCGCTTGGGGTCCATTCCCTTGGAAATAAGGAACAGCATGATATCGTCACGGCAGCCGATGGCCTCGCTGACCTTGGCAGTGCCCGAGGTGATCAGGTCCTTGGCGTTGCCCAGCCACACATCCGTACCGTGGGAGAAACCGGACAGACGCACCAGAATATCGAACTGGTCGGGCTGTGTATCCTCCAGCATACCGCGCACAAAAGATGTGCCGAACTCCGGGATGGCGGTACCACCGGTTGGGCCCAGAATTTTGTCATTCTCATAGCCCAGCGCCTTGGAGGACTGGAAAATGGACATGGTGTCCCGGTCATCCAGTGGAATCTTCTGAGGATCGATGCCGGTAATATCCTGCAGCATGCGGATCATGGACGGGTCATCGTGTCCCAGAATATCCAGCTTCAGCAGGTTGGACTCCATGGAGTGATATTCAAAATGAGTGGTGACGATATCACTGTCCGGGTCGTCCGCCGGGTGCTGCACGGGACAGAAATCGTAAATTTCCTTGTTTTGCGGAATGACCACCATGCCGCCGGGGTGCTGTCCGGTGGTGCGTTTTACGCCGGTACAGCCGATGGCCAGACGGTTTTCCTCCGCCTTGGACACCATTTTTCCACGCTCAGCCAGATACTTTTTTACATAGCCGAATGCGGTCTTTTCCGCCACTGTACCCACCGTACCGGCGCGGAACACATGGGTCTGTCCGAACAGTTCAAAGGTATAGCGGTGAGCGTTGCCCTGATACTCGCCCGAGAAGTTCAGGTCGATATCCGGTACCTTGTCGCCGCCAAAGCCCAGGAAGGTTTCAAAGGGAATGTTGAAGCCGTCCTTGGCATAGGGTGTGCCGCAGATCGGGCAGTTCATATCCGGCATATCCGCACCGCAGCCGTAAGGGTGCTCCGGATCCTGCGCATAATCAAAGTCCGCATGCTTGCAGTTGGGACAGCGGTAATGGGCCGGCAGCGAGTTCACTTCCGTGATGCCGGACATAAAGGCCACCAGAGAGGAGCCCACCGAGCCACGGGAACCAACCAGATATCCGTGGGCCAGAGAATCCTGCACCAGCTTCTGTGCGGACATATAGATCACGTCATACTTACAGCCGATGATGTCGCCCAGCTCCACATTGATGCGGTCCATCACGATCTGAGGCGGCTCTTCTCCGTATAGTTCGTGAGCCTTGCCCCACACCAGACGCTTCAGCTCTCCGTCCGAGTCCTCCAGCTTTGGGGCAAACAGTCCCTTGGGCAGTGGCTGTACCTTGTCGCACCAGTCGGCGACGAGGTTGGTGTTCTTCACCACAACCTCGTAGGCGGTCTCCTCGCCAAGATAGGAGAACTCCTCCAGCATCTCGTCCGTGGTCTTGAAGTAGATGGGCAGCTCGCTGTCCGCATCCTCAAACCCCTTGGAGGCCAACAGAATGTGGCGGTAGATCTCGTGCTCCGGCTCCAGAAAATGCACGTCACCGGTGGCGCATACAGGCTTGTCCAGTTCCTTTCCAATCTGTACCACTGTACGGTTGAAGTCACGCAGTTCCTCAACGTCCTTCACTGTGCCGTCACGCAGCATGAACATATTGTTGCAGATGGGCTGGATCTCAAGGTAATCGTACCAGGAGGCGATGCGCTTGAGTTCTTCCATGTCCTTGCCCGCCACCACCGCGCCGAACAGTTCGCCCGCCTCACAGGCAGAGCCGATGATCAGACCCTCGCGGTTCTCGTTGATCAGACTCTTTGGCATGATGGGGTAGCGCTTGAAGTGCTCCAGGTGAGACAGGGAGATCAGTTTATAAAGATTGCGCAGACCCATCTGGTTTTTTGCCAGAACGATCAGGTGCTTGGGTTTGCGTTTTGCCTTGCCGTTGCCGCGAAGCTTGGTCATAGCAGGGTTGATCTGCTGCAGTGTGTGTACTCCCTGCTCTTCCAGCCGCTTGAACAGAGGCGGCAGCATATAGGCCACCGTGGCCGCATCGTCACTGGCCCGATGATGGTTGAATGCGGGCAACTGCAGATGCTCTGCCACTACGTCCAGCTTATACTTACCCAGCTCCGGCAGCAGGTTCTGCGCCAGAATCAGGGTATCAATGGAGGTCTTTTGGAAGGGAATTCCATACTTCCGGCAGCCCTCGGCAATAAAGCCCATATCAAAATCGGCATTATGAGCAGCCAGAGGCCGATTCCCTACGAAGTCAAGGAACGCACGCAGCGCCTCCTCCTGAGAGGGTGCGCCCACCAGCATCTCATCAGTGATTCCGGTCAGCTGAATGATTTCCGGATTCAGGATGCGTCCGGGAGAAACGAAGGTATTAAAGGTCTCGGTCACCTCACCGTTGCGCAGAACGGCGGCACCGATTTCGATGATAACCTCGTGCTTTTTGTTCAGGCCCGTGGTCTCAATATCAAAGCAGACAATTTCATCCCTAAAACCCTGTTCATGCGCTCCATGGATCACCACACGGTCGTCCACATCGTTGATAAAATAGGCCTC
This sequence comes from Oscillospiraceae bacterium, assembly GCA_015068065.1. Taxonomy (GTDB): domain Bacteria; phylum Bacillota; class Clostridia; order Oscillospirales; family Oscillospiraceae; genus Lawsonibacter. The sequence continues at coordinate 2,840 of SVLE01000015.1, forward strand.
CACACCGTACAGGATCTTAATGTTCTTTGCCGAATCCCGGGCGTGGGGAAACGACTGGGCAACGCCGTGGTCGGTAATGGCAATGGCCTTATGGCCCCAGCTCTCTGCACGTTTGACCACATTGGTATCCGGGCCACGCTTGGGGTGTACATCGGTGAGTGCGTCCATGGCCGACATATCGGTATGCAAATGCAGCTCCACACGCTTTTCCGGGGCGGTATCCTGCCGCATGGTCTTGGTCCCCTCCATGATGGAGACGGGCTCCAGCACCATATCGCCATAAAAGCGATCCATGTTCAGCCGCCCCTGAATGATCAGGCGCTGGCCCTTCTTCACTCCGTCCACGATGGCCTTTGCATTCTCCTCCGCGGGCAGGAATTTGCTCACTCGCACAGAGCCGGTGTAGTCGGTCACGTCAAAGGCCACCACCCAGGCATTGCGCTTTTTCAGTTCCCGGTGATCAACGGCAAATACGTCACCTTCGATGACCACAGTACCCATGTCCAGATTCAGCTCACCCATGGGGGTAGGCTTCTTTTTGACTACGTGACCAAAGATGACCTTGCCGTGATCCTTGGTAGCCTTTTTTTCTTCCGAAGAAGGCACGGCACGTTTTATGCTCTTCATCGCTTCGGCCCGGAGCGCCTCGGTACGTGCAAAGGCATTCTCTGTGGTTATGGCAGCAGGCTGTGCCTCATCCGCCGGAGGTACGGGAATCTGCTTTTCCTCAGTAATGACCGCATCGATTTTCACACTGTTCAGTCCATAGGTACGGCACAATGTATCCTGCGTTTCCAGTATTAAATTCGGTCCTGCGCCCCCGGCACCCTCCACCACGATGGTGGCACTGCGCTGCGCTTTGTTAATTGCCGCGGACACGATGATCCAGCCCTCCACCGCAACGGCAAGCTCCGTGTAACGGCGCAGAGCAGAAAACATTTGCAAAAAGGGGATCTTTTCCGACATTGGTTTTTAGGTCTCCTTTGTCAATATCGCTTTTACAGCGTCTCGATCAGGGCAAACAACTCATCCACAAGCTGGTCCTGAGGTACTTTCTTGATAATCTGGCCTTTCTTGAACAGCAGGCCTTCACCAACACCACCGGCAATACCACAGTCGGCGGCAGAGGCCTCACCGGGGCCGTTGACAACACAGCCCATGACAGCTACGGTGATGGGCTTGTCCACGCTTTTGAGCCGCTCCTCCACCTGTCCGGCCAGACCGATCAGGTCGATACGAGTGCGACCGCAGGTGGGACAGGACACAAGCTCCGGTCCGTCCTTACGAATTCCCGCCGCCTTCAAAATATCACGGGCAGCATAGACCTCTTCAATGGGATCAGCGGACAGGGACACACGCATGGTGTCACCGATTCCCATGGCCAAAAGGCCACCGATACCCACAGCGGACTTGAGGGTTCCCATGCGCACAGTGCCGGCCTCAGTCACGCCAATATGTAAAGGATAATCACTTTCCTGACGCATAAGCTGATAGGCTTTCATGGTCATTGGTACGTTGGAGGACTTGAGGGAAACACAGATATCATCGAAATCAAACTTGTTCAGCAGGCGGATGTGACCAAAAGCAGACTCCACCATGGCCTCCGGGCACACGCCGCCGTATTTTGCCAGCAACCCCTTTTCCAAAGAGCCGCCGTTGACTCCAATGCGGATGGGGATATGGCGCAAACGGCAGGCATCCGCCACTGCTTTGACCCGGTCCTCTCCCCCGATGTTGCCGGGGTTAATGCGCACCTTGTCCGCGCCGGCGGCAATGGCTTCCAAGGCAAGTTTATAGTCAAAGTGGATATCCACCACCAGCGGAATATCAATGCGCTCCTTGATGGCTCCCACCGCCCGGGCCGCGTCCATATCGGGCACGGCCACACGGATGATCTCACAACCAGCGGCAGTAAGACGACGGATCTGTTCCACCGTGGCATCCACATCATCCGTGCGGGTATTGCACATGGATTGGATGGAGACGGGTGCACCGCCACCCACAAGCACATTACCGACTTTGATCTGCTTTGTCATGGAACTCAACCTCCAAAAATTCGGGCAAGGTCATTAAATGTCACCACGGCCATTAGGGCAAGCAGCGCCACCAGTCCGGCCACATGGACATAGCTTTCATATTTTGGGTCAATGCGGCGGCGGAACAGGAGCATCCAAGCTCCGTTGATGAGCAGAAAGAAGATGCGTCCGCCATCCAGCGCAGGCAGAGGCAGCAGATTCATCACTGCCAGATTGACCGCTATCAGCGCGCCAAAGTAGAGGATATTTTCCAGCGCGATACGCACAGAGGCGGACTGACTGCCCACCTGTGTAATGGTATCCACGATACCCACAGGGCCGGTCATGTCCTTCAGCCCCGCGTTTCCGGACACAAGGTCCGTCAGGCTGATGCGTACCAGACGCACAAAGTCAATGGCATTGTACCAGCTGTTGCGCAGCTTCGCGCCCACCGTCGCCTCTTCGATGGAAAAATACAGGCCGTAACGGGTCACAGTCTGGCCATCCACCGTATATTCCCGCGGCTCCAGCGGCAGATCGTTCAGAACGACACGCTGCCCGTTCCGCTCCACCACGATGTCGTAGGGCTCACCGTTTCCACGGCTCAAAAACAGGGTCACATCATTATAGAGATAAATGCGCTCCCCGTTGATGGACACAATGCGGTCCCCGGCCATCAGTCCCTGCTCGCCCTCCAGTGGAAATCCGTCCATAAAGCCGGAAATCACCGGGGTAGAAAAGGCCTGAGCTCCGGAAAAGAGCAGCAGGATCAGCACAAGTCCCGCCAGAAAGTTCATAAACGCACCGGCGGCCAGAATAACAAGGCGCTTCCACCCTTTCTGTGCACCGAAAGCCCTGGGGTCGTCAGAATCCTCATCCTCTCCCTCCATGGCACAGTATCCGCCTACGGGGAATACCCGCAGGGCATACAGGGTCTCCCCCTTCTGCCGGGAAAAGATTGCCGGACCCATACCGATGGCAAACTCGTTCACCCGAACACCAAAGGCTTTCGCAGTGATAAAGTGCCCGAATTCATGGATGGCGATGAGAAATCCAAAGAGCAGCACTGCAATGATGATATAGAGCATAGGACCTCCATAATGGAAACATTACTTTACATTGGACATAACAACTTGACGCGCCTGTGCGTCCGCTTCCAGCACGTCCTCCAACACGGACACGGACCGAACGGGGATCTCCTCCATGGCCCGCTCCACCAGCCGCGGGATGTCCATAAAGCGGATCTTTTCCTTCAAAAACAGTCCCACCGCCGCCTCATTGGCACCATTGAGCACCGCACCGGCGTTTCCGCCCAGCTTCGCCGCCTTCAGGGCAAGTCCAAGGCAGGCAAAGGTTTCCGGGTCAGGCTTTGCGAAGGTCAGATTGGGGCAGGACAGCATATCAAGTTCGGTAGCCGGACCGGGAATGCGCTCCGGCCAGCTCAAAGCATACTGGATGGGCAGACGCATATCTGCCGTGCCCATCTGAGCCAGAATGGCATTATCACAGTATTCCACCAGCGAGTGGATAATACTCTCTCTGTGAACCACAATCGAAATTTTTTCCGGGGGCATGGCATACAGATGCATGGCCTCAATAAACTCAAGTCCCTTATTCATCAGGGTCGCAGAGTCGATGGTGATCTTGGCCCCCATGGACCAGTTGGGATGCTTGAGGGCCTGCGCCAGCGTCACCTGCTCCAGTTGTTCCTTGGTATAGCCAAAGAAGGGGCCGCCGGAGGCGGTGAGGATAAGGCGCTTGACCTCTCCCCTGTCCCGATTGCCCTGCAAGCACTGAAACAAGGCTGAGTGCTCAGAGTCCACCGGCACAATTTCGGCATTGTACTTTTTCGCCTCTGCCATAACAATCTGGCCACCACACACCAACGTCTCCTTGTTGGCAAGGGCGATACGTTTACCTTTGCGGATGGCCGCAAGAGTGGGACGCAGACCAACCATACCCATCACTGCGGTGATGACAGTATCGGCGCTTTCGATCTGCGCCGCTTCCAGCAGGCCATCCATGCCGGAGGCAACCCGCACATTGGTATCGGCAAGGCGCACCTTCAAATCTGCAGCCGCCTTCTCATCCATCATAACCGCCAGTTCGGGACAAAATTGACGCACCTGCTGCTCCATCAGCTCCACGTTATTATTGGCCGTCAATGCCGCCACACCCATGCCGCAGGCGGCAATCACATCCAGTGACTGCCGCCCGATGGAGCCGGTAGAGCCCATAAGGGAAACGGTTCTCTTTTTCATAACATACTCCTCTTAAAAGGCCGGAAGCAAAGTAACCAGCAACCACATAACAGGCGCTGCAAAGCTCATGCTGTCGAACCGGTCCAGCATGCCGCCGTGACCGGGCAGCAGCGAGCCGTAATCCTTGATGCCGTACTGCCGCTTGATCAGCGAGAAAGACAGATCGCCCAGCATGGTCACAAAGCTTCCCAACAGACCGTACAGTGCCATACGCAGCAGATCAACCTCAAGATCAAATCCGTTTTTCGTGACGAGACCGTAGAGCACCATAAATACAACGCCGGAAACAAGTCCACCCACAAAACCCTCAACAGACTTGTTGGGGCTGACCTTTGTGACTCCTCTGTGCTTACCGAGGAACATTCCAAAGAAATACGCACCCGTATCGGTCAGAAAGGCCGACACGATGGGCAGCATCACCAAAAATGCACCCTTCTCCATCATTCTCAGCTGTACCAGAGAGGACATGAGAATCGGATACAAAATGCCGCCAAACAGGCTAAACAGGATTTCTTCCGCATTCACGGACTTCTGCCGTCCGTAAGTAAACACCGCGGTGGCAAAGAGGGCAAAAAGCAGCACCATCAGGATCAGTTTGATAGCCCAGTTATCCACCTGCTGCCAATAACATAAAGGAATTAGCGCTGCTGCAGCTGCGGTGATCATACAGAGAAACCGTTTTTTTACTGCCCCAACCGCACGCAGCAATTCGAAAGACGCAAGGGTCACGATACCGGTCACCAAGAGGGTCACGATACCCACAGGTGCAAACAGCAGGATAGCCAGAAACAGTGGTGCCAGCACCAGAGAAACAACGATTCGTGTGAGCATCATACACCTCCGTACCGGCGGGAGCGGCCCTGAAAGGCCGCAATCGCCCGGTGCAGTTCGTTTTTGTCAAAGTCAGGCCAGAGCACATCGGTAAAGTAAAACTCCGCGTAGGCGGACTGCCACAGCAGGAAGTTGGACAGGCGCAGCTCACCGCTGGGTCGAATAACAAGATCAGGGTCCGGTACGCCCTTGGAAAACAGATAGCCGCCCAGCTGTTCATCGCTCAGATGGTTTGGATCAGCCTTCCCCTCCAGACAGTCCTGAGCATAGGCCTTCGCTGCACGCAGCAGCTCGTCCCGACCGCCGTAGTTCAAACAAATATTCACCTGACAGCCATCGTAGCGCTTGGAAATCTCGCGCGTCTGCTCGCAAAGCTCTCGCAGCTCCGGGGTCAGCGCGGACAGGTCCCCGAAAAACTCCATTTTGACCTTGTCCCGTTCCATCTGTTCAATGGCCTCCAGCAGGTACTTTTTCAATAGTCCCATGATGGCCCCCACCTCTTCCTGGGGACGCTTCCAGTTCTCGGTGGAAAAGGCATAGACCGTCAGATAGTCCAGACCGATCTCCTTGCAGTAGGTGGCAATAGTTCGGAACGTCTCCGCACCTGCGGCATGACCGGCAGTGCGGGGCAAACCGCGCTTTTTCGCCCAGCGGCCGTTACCGTCCATGATAATGGCAATATGGTGGGGCAGGTTTTGAAAATCCACCTGAGGCTCATTTTTGGCTTTTGATTTGAAAAGCGGCATATCCATCGTTCCTTCGCCTTCTGAATTGTTGCTGTGTCAAAACAGCAAAGCAGGGTGCAGGATGCCGTTTTATACCGCATCCTGCACCCGGTCAAAACGGTGTTACACCGCCATGAGCTCCTGTTCCTTCTTGACGCACAGCTCGTCAATGTCCTTGCAGCGCTTGTCGGTCAGATCCTGCAGCTCCTTCTCCAGATTCTTCTGGTCGTCCTCGGTGATCTCGGAGTTCTTCTTAGCCGCCTTAATGTCATCCATGGCATCACGACGGATGTTGCGCACAGCCACCTTGCCCTCTTCGGCGTACTTCTTCACCTGCTTGGTCAGGTCCTTGCGGCGCTCCTCGGTCAGCTGGGGGAAGGACAGACGAATCAAGCGTCCGTCATTCTGGGGGTTGATGCCCAGATCAGAGGTCTGGATGGCCTTTTCAATGGCCTTGAGCAACGAGGCATCCCAAGGCTGAATGGTCAGAGTCCGGGGATCGGGGGTGGAGATGGCCGCTACCTGATTCAGCGGAGTGGGCGTGCCGTAATACTCCACCATGATGCGGTCCAACACACCGGCATTGGCGCGACCGGCACGCACGGAAGCAAAGTTGGACTTGACCACTTCGATGGTCTTGAGCATTTTGCTGTCAAAATCCTTGATTTCGATACTCATAATGAACTTCCTTTCCTTTTGAAATCCGTCTGTTTCAGCCCACCACAGTGCCGATCTTCTCACCCATGACCACACGCAGAATATTCTCGGGGTCCTTCAGGGCAAACAGCAGCACTGGGATCTTGTTGTCCATGGACAGGGATGTGGCAGTGGAGTCCATCACCTGCAGGTGCTGCGCCAACACCTCGTCATAGCTGATGGTGTCATACTTGACGGCATTGGGATCCTTCTTGGGGTCGGCGCTGTATACGCCGTCAATGTTCTTGGCCAGCAGGATCACATCCGCATCGATCTCCGCAGCACGCAGCACAGCGGCAGTATCCGTGGAGAAGAAAGGATTGCCCGTACCGCAGCCAAAGATGACCACGCGGCCCTTCTCCAGATGACGAATAGCACGCTGACGGATATAGGGCTCGGCAACAGACTTCATTTCGATGGCAGTCTGAACGCGAACCTCCACGCCCTTCTGCTCCAGCACATCGGCCACAGCAAGAGCATTGATGGAGGTAGCCAGCATGCCCATATGATCGGCACGAACACGGACCATACGGTCACCGCCATCCTTCAGTCCGCGCCAGAAGTTTCCGCCGCCGACCACGATGCCCACCTGTACTCCAAGCTCCACACAGCGCTTGATCACATCGCAGACCTCACCGATCACATTAAAATCCAGACCGCGGGAGGCCTCTCCGGCCAACGCTTCTCCACTGATTTTCAGCAGTACGCGTTTATAACGAGGTTCGCTCATTGAAAACATCCCCTTCTTCATCCGACCATAAGTCGGCACTTTTTCTTTTACTTATTTTAATATAAAAATCGTCGTTTGCATAGAGGGGAACGGCAAAAAGTTTATAATTCCTGCTGTAAAAAATTCCGGTCAGTCCACAGCGGACTGACCGGAATTATGTTTGTAAATTTGATCTTACTTGATCATGGAAGCGACCTCGGCAGCGAAGTCGTCAGCCTTCTTCTCGATGCCCTCGCCCTTCTCGAAACGCACAGCGTCAACGAAGGTGATGGTGCCGCCCAGAGCCTTGGCAGCGGAAGCGATATACTTCTCGACGGTGAACTCGCCGTCCTTGACGAAGTCCTGCTGCAGCAGGCAGTTCTCGGCATAGAACTTGTTCAGCTTGCCCTCAACGATCTTGACCTTGACCTGCTCAGGCTTGTTGGCCATCTTGGGATCGTTGTCCATCTGGGCCAGCATGATCTTCTTCTCCTCGTCCAGAACCTCCTGAGTGACCTGGCTCTTGTCCCAGAAACGGGGGTTCAGAGCAGCGATCTGCATGGCAGCGTCCTTGCCGATCTCGGTGGCGTCAATGCCGCCCTCGACCTTCAGGTTGACCAGCACGCCGATCTTGCCGCCGGCATGGATGTAGGGAACGGAAGTGTTCTCGGCGAAGAAGTGGAAACGGCGAACCTTGATGTTCTCGCCGATGACCAGAACCATCTCCTGCTGCTGCTCGGTGACGGTCTTGTCGGTGTCGGCGTACTTGCACTCCATCAGAGCCTCCAGAGAAGCGGGCTTGTTGGCAGCCACAGTGGCGGCAACACCCTTGACGAAGTCGATGAACTTGTCGTTCTTGGCAACGAAGTCGGTCTCGGCGTTGACCTCGACCACAACGCCCATGCCGTCCACGACGGCGGCGTAAGCCATACCCTCGGCAGCAATGCGGCCGGCCTTCTTGGCAGAAGCGGCCAGACCCTTCTCACGCAGGATCTCGATAGCCTTGTCGATGTTGCCCTCAGCCTCGGTCAGGGCCTTCTTGCAGTCCATCATGCCCACGCCGGTCATCTCGCGCAGGTTCTGTACGTCCTTAGCAGTAATAGCCATAGTAATTTACCTCCAATAAAATCATTTGTTAAAACAAGGAAGCGCCCGCCCAAACCGGCGGGCGCTCCTAAGAGTCCGAATGTTCCGAATTACTCGGCAGCAGCCTCAGCCTCGGCGGCGGGGGCGCTGTCCTGGCCCTGCTTGCCTTCCTGGATGGCGTTGGCCATGACACTGGCGATCAGCTTGATGGCGCGGATGGCGTCATCGTTGCCGGGGATCACATAGTCGATCTCGTCGGGATCACAGTTGGTGTCCACGATAGCCACGATGGGGATGTTCAGCTTGCGGGCCTCGTTGATGGCGTTGCGCTCCTTGCGGGGGTCAACGACGAACAGAGCACCGGGCAGCTTGCGCATCTCGGTCACGCCGCCCAGATACTTCTCCAGCTTGGCGATCTCACCCATGTGCTTGATAACTTCCTTCTTGGGCAGCATGTCGAAGGTGCCGTCCTCCTGCATCTTCTTCAGCTGGTTCAGACGGTCCACGCGGCCACGCATGGTCTTGAAGTTGGTGAGCATACCGCCCAGCCAGCGGGCATTCACCCAGTACATGCCAACGCGCTCAGCCTCTTCCTTGATGGCGTCCTGAGCCTGCTTCTTGGTGCCGACGAACAGGATGCTCTCACCCTTCTCGCCCAGCTCACGGACAAAGCTATAGGCCTCTTCCAGCTTCTTCACCGTCTTCTGCAGGTCAATGATATAGATACCATTGCGCTCGGTGTAGATGTAGGTGGCCATCTTGGGGTTCCAGCGACGGGTCTGGTGGCCGAAGTGAACGCCGGCCTCCAGCAGCTGCTTCATAGATACGACTGCCATAGTTTTTGTTTCCTCCTAAAATGTTTTTTTACCTCTGGAATGTTCATCTCCCCTGCCAACCCGACTTGTCGGGCAACCGGCAGAAAATCCCATTCCATGCGTAATGCTCTGGTATTTTAGCATAGTTGTTTCCCTATTGCAAGCCTTTTTCGCAAAGAAAAACAACTTTTTTCTTATCGGAAGGCCTTGCCTTCGCAATCCAGCGCCTCACGGCGGTGGAAAGACACGAAACCGGGCTCAAATTGGGGATATTCCTCGCAGAAGGCTGCCCGAATCAGCTCAGGGTTCAGGCCGGGATTCTGAGCAGCCAGCACCACATCGGCCACAAGCGTATCCCTTCTCCCCTCCACGCTCCAGCTTTTGATCAGGGGGATGAGGTCCACCTCGGTAAATCCCGTTTTGGCCTTTTTGGATTTTTTGCGCACCACAACACTGTCGCGGCCCAGCAATTCCTTCAGCGCAGTCTCCGCCCCGGCGGGCACGCCCGTCTCATAATCAAAGGTGATGATGTAATTCAAATGAGTCAGTGCCTTGATAGGCTTTTCCGCCTTGTAGCAGGAATGGATGGTGATCCCCTCGGGCAGTGCAGCGTTCATCCGGGCGGGCACATCCTCCTCCCCCACACCATCCAGCAGGCCGAACTCCAACAGCTCACACTGGCTGGAATAGCCTACGGACAGGGGCAGAGCGATGGAAACAAAGGCATGGGGATTAAATCCCTCGGTGTGCTTGATGGGTATCCCGGCCCGGAAAAAGGCACGCTGAAAGGTGCGCATCAGATCCAGATGGGAAATATAGCGGGCACGGCCCGTTTTGGAAAAGAGCAGGCGATGGTCAGCCATTGCACACACCTCCCTCAAGGAACTTGTTTGCACCACAGCCGGAGCAGCGGGTGCGGCAATCGGGCGTGGTGGTGGACTGATAGCACAACTCACGCTCACGCCACAAAAAATCCCGACTCACGCCAACACTGGGCACGGACCAGGGGAACACCTCGTCCTTTTCCCGCACCCGGTGGGCATAGAAATCGCCGTCCAGACCACAGGCGGACAGGGCGTCCATCCAGCGCTGGAAATCGAAATACTCACTCCAGGAATCAAACTTGGCCCCATGCTCCCAGGCCCACTCCAGCACGTCGGCCAACCGCCGGTCGCCCCGGGAGAAAATGGCTTCCATGTAGCTGGTCTGAGGATCGTGCCAGTTGTACGTGATGGACTTGTCCCGTTTCAGGGCATCGCGCAGCAGATTGACCCGGCGCTGATACTCCTCCACAGGGATCTGAGCCTCCCACTGGAAAGCGGTGTGAGGCTTGGGAACAAACCACGAAGTTGACACAGTAATGCGTACACCGCGTGCCTTGTTGGGCGCACACTCCTTCCACGCAAAGTAGACCTTGCGGGCAAGGTCAGCGATACCCAGCACATCCTCGTCCGTCTCCGTGGGAAGGCCAAGCATAAAATAGAGCTTTACGCCGTTCCAGCCACCGGAGAAGGCGGTACGCACGGACTGGATGAGGTCTTCCTCACGCAGGTTTTTGTTGATTGCATCACGAAGGCGCTGGGTACCCGCCTCGGGGGCAAAGGTCAAACCGCCCTTGCGTACATGCTGCAGACGCTCCATGAGATTCATAGAGAAGGTGTCCGCTCGCATGGAGGGCAGAGACAGGCTGATATTGCGCGGCTCACAGAACTCAAGCAGATCGTCGCACAGATCCACCAGACCGGGATAGTCGGTGGAGGACAGACTGGACAGGGTGATCTCCTGATAGCCGGAGTCAAGACAGGCCTCTCGTCCCAGCTCGCCCAGCTTTTTCGCATCACGGCAGCGGACAGGGCGGTAAGCATAGCCCGCCTGACAGAAGCGGCAACCCCGGATACAGCCCCGAAACAGCTCCAGCATGACCCGGTCATGGACGATTTCGGTAGAGGGAATGATGGTTTTGGCAGGGAAATAGGACTTGGTCATATCTTCCACGATGCGCTTGGTCACAGTGGCAGGCGCGCCGTCTGCGGGCGTAATGGCAGCAACGGTGCCATCTTCATTGTAAGTCACATCATAGAGAGAGGGCACATAGATACCGGGAATCTTGGCCGCCTCACGCAGCAGTTCCTCCTTGGACCATTCCTCATCCCGGGCTTTTTTATAAAGCTCGATGTACTCCAGTGTGACTTCTTCTCCCTCACCAAGTACGAAGAAGTCCACAAAGGGTGCAAGAGGCTCCGGATTATAGCAGCAGGTGCCGCCCGCGACTACGAGAGGGGCAAGTTCCCTTCGGTCAGTCGCGCGCAGAGGCAGTCCGGCCAGATCCAGCATATTGAGCACATTGGTATAGGCCATCTCGTATCCCAGAGAAAACCCGATAATATCAAAGTCGGCAATGGGGTCTCCGCTCTCAAGGCCATAGAGCAGAATGCCCTCTTTGCGCATCTCCTCCTCCATGTCACCCCAGGGAGCGTATACGCGCTCGCACCACAGCCCCTCCTGTTCGTTCATCAGACCATACAGGATGCGGCATCCCAGATTGGACATGCCGATCTCATAGGTATCGGGAAAGCACAGGGCATATCGGGTGTCTACCTTGCTGCGTTCTTTTACCACAGCGTTATACTCTCCGCCCGTATAGCGTGCAGGTTTTTGCACCTTGGGCAGGATCCGTTCCAGCATTCGATTCATAGTGAATCACTTCCTCTCAAAGACAGACACAATTATTTTACTCGTTTCCTACACAAAAGACAACCCTTTTCCCGACGGGTTTCGCAACGAAAATACTGCCAACAGCACAAGCGCGCCGCCGGAAAGCCGGCAGCGCGCTCGTTTCAATACATATTCTCCTAACGCGACATTTTTAAAGGATAATACAAATCAGTCCGCCCGAGCCCTCGTTGATGATCCGCTGCAGAGTCTCGCGCAGCTTGCCCCGGGCATCGTCCGGCATACGCTTGAGCTTGGTATTCAGGTCCTCCCCTACAAGCTCATGGAACGATTTTCCGAAGATGTTGGACTGCCAGATTTTTGCCGTATCGCCCTCAAACTCCCGGAGCAGATAGTTGATCATCTCCTCGCTCTGTTTTTCGGTCCCTACAATGGGCGAAACCTCTGTCTGAATATCGGCGCGGATCATGTGGATGGACGGGGCGCTAGCCTTGAGCCGTACGCCGTAGCGCCCACCCTGACGGACGATCTCCGGCTCCTCCAGAACCAGTGTTTCGGGGGATGGCACCACGATGCCGTAGCCGGTCTCCTCCACCTCTTTCAGGGCCTGTGCAACCTTGTCATGTTCTGCTTTCACCTGCGCCAGCTGTGTCAGCAGGCAGATCAGATCCCCATCGTCCCCGATCCGGAACCCGGACTGCTGGGACAGGGTTTGATAAAACAGCGTTCTGGGAAGTTCAAGCCTTGCCTGTGCGATCCCCGTACCCAGATCGATTCCACAGACCTGTGCCCCGCTTACCTGCTCGCACCGGGCAATGGAATCCAAGGCGCTGTGTACATCACGAATCCGCCGCAGCTCCTGCGCCCCTTCCCGGATCGCGCCATAAAGCTCAGATTTGATGGGATGCTCCTGTTCCAGCGCATTTACCCATTCCGGCAGGAACAGGTCCAGTTCCTTGATGGGAAATTCATATAGTACGTCCCGGATGATATCCGCGATCTCTTCCCTGCCGATTTCCAGACAGTTGACCGCCACGCAGGTCACATCATACTGCGCTTCCAGCTCCGCCCGGACCGCCTGTGCCCGCTCAGACCTAGGATAAGCGGAGTTCAGCACCACAACAAAGGGCTTCCCCAATTCCTTCAGTTCGGTGATGACCCGTTCCTCTGCCTGTATGTAGTCCTCTCTGGGGATATCTGTAATGGTGCCGTCGGTGGTGATCACGATTCCAATAGTGGAGTGCTCTGCAATCACCTTTCGCGTCCCCAGCTCAGCCGCCTCGGTCATGGGAATTTCGTGGGAAAACCACGGTGTGGTGACCATTCGGGGTTCCTCACCCTCAAACTGGCCTACCGCTCCATCCACCATATATCCAACACAGTCGATCAGCCGTACCTGAAAGGCCGCTCCGCCCTCCATACTGACCTCTACAGCATCCTCAGGTACAAACTTGGGTTCTGCGGTCATGATGGTCCGCCCAGACCCGCTCTGGGGCAGCTCATCTCTGGCTCGTTCCCGGCGGTATACATTCTCAATGTTCGGAATGACCAGCGTCTCCATGAACCGTTTAATAAAGGTCGATTTGCCCGTGCGCACCGGCCCAACGACCCCGATGTAGATGTCGCCCTCGGTCCGAAGCGCGATATCCTCGTAGATTTTACGTTCTTCCACTTGAATTCCTCCTTCGGCCCGTGAGCCGCTGTTTTCCTTACAGTGTATGGGGATAAGCTGTGGAATATGACACCAGTCCCGGATGAAAAGACAGTGTGGGCCGCCCTTCCGGGCGGCCCACACAAATTCAGCGAATACTGGGTATGAGCAGCATCTGCCCACAGGGCAGGTTGTCGCTGTCCATACAGTTGGCTTTTTTGATCTGCTCGCAGGTTGTTCCACAGGTTTTTGCAATATCCCAGAGTTCCTCCCCCGGCGCTGCCATACGCAGCACGACGGATGGGTGGCCCGCTCCCTTGCTTTCCCGTGGTTCGCCCAGTTTTGCACTGTTGACCACGCCTACCTCCTGCGCCCGGGCAGTCAGGCAGCAGAATTCTACATTGAAGCGCACTTCCACTCCCCCCACTCCGGGAACAGCAAACGCCTCACCGGGGCACTGACAGCGGCACACACATCGATCTCCATCAGCGATATCCAGGTGCCCGGATACTGTGAGTGGTCGGTGAACCGCCTCCAGTTGATCCTGCTCGTTCATGTAAAGCACACACACATTCAGTTCCGCGCTGACAGCAAGTTGACCGCTTTCTCTGTTCTGCCGCACCTGACCGACAGAAACCGAGCAGTCCACGACATTTTTTACCGCAGACCCGGTCTCCAGCAGTTCCCGTACGCTTTGCGGGCGCATCGTATCTTCCACGATCTGAAGCACCGTATACTTTTCCTGCCCGATCTGCATATCGTAAGTGGTGCTGTATACGTCCTGCAACAGAATGATGTTGTGTCGGTCGCGCACCACCGCCTGACCAAGCAGCTCCAGTGTCACGTTTATCGTCCGTCCATCCTCGCCGGCAGCAGTGTATTCCACATCCGTAACACACATGGTCAGATCACACTGGGCATCGTCTCCGGTCTGAGTAATCTCCATGATTTGTGAAAAGGCCATAGGGCAACGCATGCTACATAGTTCGCCTTCGACCTGATACCGGATCTGAAGTACCGCCTCTCCTTTGAAAATCAGCTTGCTGCCGATCACTTTTGATTCCGTACAATAGGCATCCGCCTGTACCGACAGCACCTCAGCACGGCCCGATGGACCGACCGCCAAGCGCACCTCGTCATAGAATGTAAATTCCTTTTCTTCTACTGCCGCAGTAACGCAGGCAATATGCGTCTGTGTGCGTTGCTGAACGGCGCATTCCTGTCCACAGGTAATTCCGCTGCACAGCATCTGTTCCCGATTGGCGTACGCCTGCACACCGATCCCGATATCCGCTCGCAGCAACATCTTTCTGGGGTTGAGCGCTCGGGCGTCCAGACGTTTCAATGTTGGCACAAGTACACACCGCCCGTTGCTCTGAAGGCCGGGGACCTCAAGCTGGCCGTCAAAGGGGATCTGTACCGCCACCCTGCACAGGTCGTCGCCTCCCTCCGGCTGATACACGACCCAGCCCTTTACTGTGCCGGAAGCAGACACACCTCCATCGTACACATTTTTCCCGGACAGGCAGATTTGTCCGCCCGCATCCACGATCCTCAGAATATCAGGACAGGCGTCCGGCACGATCGTCTCCAGCGTTTCTTCCTGATATATCCCGGAGTCCAACAGCATTTCATATCCGTTGATATGTTCCCACTCAAGCTTCAGTTCCATGGAATGTCCTCTCCCTTGCAAATTGTTTGGCCTTGCAAAACTATATGCACAAGGGTGGACAGCTATGTTACTTCATGTGAAAGATTTTGCGCAGGATCCCCCGCAGAAACTTTGGCGACCTGACCACTACGATTCCCATGTTCCGCCCTCCCCTCTCCCATGCGAACTCATTTCAGTATATGTTTTCCCGCAGCACTTGACACAAAAAAGCGTCTGCTGCCCTTGTTTGAAGACAACAGACGCTTTTTCAACTTTATCGCTGCCAGTCTGGAATGGCCTTTGCCTGCTCGTACAGACGGACATAGCTTGCATGACGGGTCGGCTGTATCTCACCCCGATCAAGTGCCTCCAGAACTGCGCATCCCTTTTCTTTCACGTGTGCACAGTCCAGAAACATACACTTATCCAGATAAGGAGTAAAGTCCGGGAAGCAGTGCTGAAGCTCCTCCTTGCGGCAAATATCCATTTTATCAGCTTCAAAGGAAGAAAACCCGGGCGTATCCGCAATCAGGGTATGCTCATCCAGTGCAAACAGTTCAACATGCCGGGTGGTATGGCGTCCGCGGCCCAGCTTCTCGCTCACATCTCCGGTCTCCAGAGAAAAACCGGGATGCAGCGCATTCAGGATGCTGGATTTCCCAACGCCGGAATTACCTGTAAAGGCAGATACCTTTCCAGAAATCAGTGTTCTCAGCTGCTCCATACCTTTCCCCGTTTGGGCGCTGACCCGCACAGTAGGAAAGCCTGCTGCCGTATAGATCCGGTACAGTTCATCCCCCGCATCCAGATCGCACTTGTTCACGCACACCACACACTGGCATGTTCGGCCCGCGGCAATGGCGATGATGCGATCGATCAGATAAGGGTCGGTCACAGGGGTGGCCTGAGAAACGATAATAACCAACTGGTCAATATTGGCCACGGCTGGACGGGTAAACTGATTTGTGCGTGGCAGAATCTCATCCAGCGCTCCGGTCATGTTTTCAAGGGGCGTAAAACGGACCCGATCCCCTACCAGTGGAGAAAGCTTGTCGTGCCTGAATTTCCCACGGGCACGGCAACGGTATATCTCTGCACCGGAATGAACATAGTAGAATCCGCTGAGGGCTTTTAAGATAATACCTTCCATAAATCAGCTACCAAAATCCACAGTTTCTGTTTTGATCAAAGTCCCGTTAAAGAAGATCTGATAGGCTTTCACACCGGTCCCGGTCACAGTACAGGTCACAGCGGCATCCAGCGTGGTATCCACAGAGCGGTTCAAAACCACCTTATCCCCGTCCCGCACCTCCACTTGAACAACAGATCCCTCGTCAGGCAGAGCAATCTGGAATGAGCGGGTCTGTTCCTTGGGCCCAACGGTGGACGGGTCCGTTCCCTTGCTGACCTGAAGGTTGATTTTGGTACCCTGCGCCACTTCGGTGTAGGCTGCAACACTCTGGTCCACAACTACCCCCGCCTCATATTCACTGCTCCAGACATGGAACACTTCATCAATCACCAGATTTTGCAGGTCAGCCTTGTTGCGCGCCCATTCCTCTGTCTGACCGACGAAGAGAGGAACCGCCTCCAGCTTTTCAGCCGGACCTTTGCTAACGATCAGCTGGACCTTATCACCGGGACGCATCACAGTCCCCTCCAGCGGAGTATGGGAAATGATATGATTGGAGGGGATCTCCTCATGGGTCTCGTACTCCGGAATGGGAACCTTCAGGCCCATATTCTGCAGCTCCACAAGGGCCTTAATGTATTCCCACCCAACAACGCTGGGCATGCTGATAATTTCGGGTCCGGCGCTTACAGTGACAGAAATCTCCGTCTTGGGATCCTTTGTGGTGCTGTCTCCCTCGGGCTGCTGTCTCAGGATCGTCCCTGCAGGTTCTTCGCTGGTAATTTCAGACGAGACGGTAATGGTAAACTCTTTCAACAGTTCTTTGTTCTCAACAACCTGTTCATAGACCATTCCGCTCAGATCCGGAATGACATAATCGGGCGTGGGCGCCAGCAGCGGCTGAATGAACGAAGAGTAGAAAAAGTACATAATGCCTACCGTAAAGGCCAAAATCGCCAGAACGGCCACAAAAATCGGCCAGTTGGGCCCCTGCTCCTCGTAGTCATCGTAGTCATCCCTTTTTTCAGTTCTGCGCCGATTTTCCCGCTCCGCAGTCCGGTTAGGCTGTTGGGTCACAGGTTTGCGCTGGCCGCGCAGCGCACCAATGGAGATCGGCTGCGTACGCTCCTGACCGGAAACATCCGTTTCTTCCATAATTTTCAAGTCATTCGCGTTATATTCAAAGTTAATGTTGGGGTTTTTGCGGAATTCCTCCAAATCGGCCAGCATTGCGTCCGCTGACTCATACCGATCCTCCACTTTGGGCGCCATGGCCTTCATAGTAATGGCCTCCAGAGCCTCGGGGATGTCCGCATTCAGCTCTCTGGGTGAAAGAGGAATGCTGTTGATGTGTTGAATGGCAACGGAAACCGGTGAATCCCCCTCAAAGGGCAGTCGTCCGGTGGTCATCTCGTAAAGCACCACACCGGCAGAATACAGGTCGGACCGGGCATCAATATGGCTGCCTCTGGCCTGTTCCGGGGAAATGTAGTGCACAGAACCAAGCGTTTCCTGAGTCAGCGTACTGTGCCCTGCGGAAATCAGGCGGGCAATACCAAAATCCGTCACCTTGACGCTTCCGTCCCTAAGCACCATAACGTTGTGCGGCTTGATATCCCGGTGAATGATACCGCGGCTGTGGGCATGCCCCAGCGCCTTGACGATCTGGGTGATGAAGTGCAGCGCCTCGCGCCAGTTCAGCTTATTCCCCTTCTTCTGCATGTACTGCTTCAGGGAAATGCCGTCGATCAGCTCCATCACGATGTATTCCAGCTCCGATGAGCGGCTCACATCATACACGGCCATGATGTTTGGGTGGGACAGCATGGCGACTGCGTGGGACTCATCATGGAAGCGGCGGCGGAAATCGGAATCCTGAGACAGGTCATCCCGCAGGATCTTGACCGCCACAAGACGGTTGAGGCGATGACAGCGGGCCTTGTAGACCTTTGCCATGCCGCCCACACCGATCAGTTCCAGAATTTCATATCGGTTGTCAAGCATTTTTCCAATATATTGATCCATTACAGTTCACCTCCCCCTCAGCATCGAATCAGAGCGACCGTAACGTTGTCGGGCGCTCCCCGTTTCAGGGCAATATCCAACAGCCGCTGACAGCACTCATCTGCCGGGCCACCGTGTATCACTTCGTAGAGCATTTCCTGATCGGACACAATGTTGCTCAACCCGTCGCTGCAAAGCAGGAAGAAATCCCCCTGTTTTGCCTCCTGCACGAACAGATCGGCGTGCAGGTCGGGTTCTGCACCCAAGGCCCGGGTAATCAGGTTCTTATGCGGATGCGTTCTGGCCTGCTCGGGCGTAAGGTCTCCACGCAGCATCAGATCCTCCACCAGAGAATGATCCCGGGTGACCCGGGTAATATTCTCCTGGGTAATGTGGTAGGCACGGCTGTCACCCTCATTCAGAATGACTGCTCGCTCACCGTCCAAAAGTACCACTACCATGGTAGTTCCCATGCCAAAGCACGCCTCGTCCGTGGCAGAGCGGCGGTGGACCACTTCGTTTGCATAGGCCGCAGCAGATTCCAGCATCTGCTCGCTGGCCACCTGCTTATCATTCCAAAGCTGCCCGAACAGTTCCAAAAAGGTCTCTACCGCCAGCGTACTGGCAATATTTCCCGCCCGTGCGCCGCCCATGCCGTCACATACCACAGCCAGCAGCTTATCTTCCGCCAGCGTACGAACTGCGAAGGCATCCTGATTCTCTTCCCGCACAACACCGCGGTGGGTGATTCCCCATATATCCATGAGACATCAACCTCTTTTCCTGTTATCTGCTGCAGCTCAGCTCTGCTGCATGGCCTTGCGGCGCAGCTGGCCGCAGGACGCGTCAATATCGCTGCCCAGTCTGCGCCGGACGGTAACCGTGATTCCCTGCTCCTCCAGCCGGCGCTGAAATTCCTTCACTCTTCGGCTTGGCTTCAGAGGACTCTCCTCCACGTGGTTGAGCGGGATCAGATTGACATGGGCAGACATACCCCGAATGCGTTTTGCAAGCAGATCTGCCTGTGCATCCGAGTCATTCACTCCATCGATCATGGCATATTCAAAGGAAATACGTCTGCCTGTCTCTCTAAAATAGTCGTGACAAGCCTGCATCAGCCGCTCCACCCCCACGCTGCGGTTGACCGGCATGATTTTGGAGCGGGTCTCATCATCGGGGGCATGCAGTGACACGGACAGGGTCAATTGTAACCGATGCCGGGCCAGCTTGTCAATTTGGTCGGCCAGACCGCAGGTAGACAGAGAGATATGACGCATACCGATATTTAATCCGTCTGGGGAATTGACCAGTTCCAGAAACCGCAGCACTGTGTCCATATTGTCAAGAGGCTCACCAATACCCATAAGCACGATATTGGAGATAGGCTCGCCGCTGTCCAGCTGGGTAAACAGCACCTGATCCAGCATCTCGGATGGGCGCAAATCGCGTACCTTACCGCCCAGCGTGGATGCACAGAAAGCGCACCCCATACGGCACCCTACCTGACAGGAGATGCACACGGTATTACCATGCTTGTACCGCATCAGCACGGTCTCAATACAGTTCCCGTCCGGCAGACGCCACAGGTACTTGATGGTACCGTCAATGGCGGATACCTGCTTTCGCTCCACCTTAGGCACATCGATGTAACAACAGCCTGCCAGCTTTTCCCGAAGGGACTTGGACAGGTTGCTCATCTCATCAAAGGACTGCGCGCCCTTATGCAGCCAGCAGAACACCTGCTTTGCACGGAAGGCCGGCTCACCCAGTTCTTTGAAAAAGGCGGTCATTTCCGCCTGAGTCATGGATTTGATGTCAGTCATGCCTTCCTCCTCAGTCTGGCGAAGAAAAATCCATCCGTATCATGCAGATGGGGATACAGCGTCAACCGTCCCTCCTGCACCGTTCCAATGGGGTTGGGCAAAGAAAAGCGTTCAAGTGAATACTCGTCATGTTCCTTCAAAACGTGTCTACAATAGCCTCGTTCTCCCGTTCCAGAACCGTGCAAGTAGAGTAAAGCAGCACACCGCCGGGTTTTACATAGCGGCACACATTTTCCAAAATCCGGTTCTGCACTTCAGGAAGTCCTTCCAGCAGTTCCGGGTCCTTATAGCGGATATCCGGCTTCTTGCGGATCACACCAAGTCCGGAGCACGGCACATCGGCCAACACCAGGTCAAAAGCGGCATCCCATTCCGGTCGATACTGGGTGGCATCCGCTGTCTGGGGCTTCATACATTCAAGTCCGAGCCGCTCAGCTCCTGCCCGCATCAGCTTTTTCTTGTGGGGATGCAGGTCGCAGGAGATGATCTCGCCGCG
Source organism: Oscillospiraceae bacterium (assembly GCA_015068065.1). GTDB lineage: Bacteria > Bacillota > Clostridia > Oscillospirales > Oscillospiraceae > Lawsonibacter. The sequence goes on from SVLE01000015.1 coordinate 23,408, forward strand.
ATTCTCCATATCCATGGCCGCAGCAAAGGATTTACCGCCCGGTGCTGCACAGGCGTCCAGTATGCGCATATCAGGCTGCACACCGGCAGCCATGACAGCAAGGCGGGAGGCCGGGTCCTGAATATAGAACAGGCCGTCACGGAAGCTGTCCAACTGCTCAAGATCGCCGGTCTGTCGTATAACAATACAGTCCTTCAGCCACGGGTGTACCTGAGCATCCACACCCGCCTCGGACAGGCGGCCCAGCAGAGCAACAGTGCTGATTTTGCAGGTATTCACCTGGGCTGTCACGGGGGGCGCGCTGTTATCCGCAGCCAGCAGCCGCTCCGCCTCCTGCCGTCCCAACTGCTTCACCCACAACTCAACCAGCCATTTAGGGTGGCTGTAAAGGGTGGAAAGGTATTCCGCCTCATCCTCGGCAGGAATCGTGGGCAAACGGTCCAGCGTGCGCTCAACAGCGCGTAGAATGCCGTTGACCATTCCGGACGCTCTCGGGTTCTTGCAGTGTTTGCGGGTCATTTCCACCGCGCTGTTCACCGCGGCGCTGTGGGGAATTCGGGTCAGGAACAGCATCTGATAAAGAGCGATGCGCAAAGCCTGAACCACCTTTGCCTCCATCCGCTTGAGGGGAATGTTGGAAAAGCGGGACAGGTAAAAATCCAGAAGGAATTTGTTCTGGAGCACACCAAAGCAGATTTGAGTGGCCAGACCTGCGTCCCGGCTGTCCAGTCCACTCTGGGCAAGCTGTTTTTTCAGCACACCATCCGACCAGCCTCCCTGCCGCTCACAGGCATTGAGGGTCAGCAGTGCCACCTCTCTTGCATCCATGTACAAATTCCTCCTTTCGTAGGTTTATCAAATATTGATTGGATGTCCGCGCAGATAGTCCGCTGCAGCCATGCGCTTGCCGCCCTGGGCCTGCAGTTGCTTAATACGCAGCAGTTTCCCGTCTCCGCAGGCAACATCGATTCCCTGCTTTCCCGCGGCCACAATGGTGCCGGGAACGGCATCGGTGGAAACGTCAGTCTCCTCCACTTCAAATATCTTCACAGGCTGACCGCCGATGATGTCAGTAGTCGTGGCAGGCCACGGAATCAGACCACGCACCTGATCGTGCAGCTGCCGTGCGGTCCTGTTCCAGTCCAGCGGGGACAACTCACGGGACAGCATAGGCGCAAAGGTGACCTTGCTCGTGTCCTGAGGGGTACGGGTGGCAGTACCTGCTTTGATTCGATCCACCACGTCCACCAGAAGCTGCGCACCCATCTGCGCCAGACGATCATGCAGCATTTCCACAGTCTCGTTGGGATCAATGGGTGTAACCGCCTGATCGATAATATCACCGGCATCCATTTCCTTGGCCATGTGCATGATGGTCACGCCGCTCTCTTTCTCGCCGTTGAGAATGGCCCAGTGGATGGGGGCGGAACCGCGATATTTGGGCAGTAGCGAGGAGTGAACATTGATACAGCCAAAGGCAGGATAGTCCAGAATATCAACAGGCAGGATGCGTCCGTAAGCCGCCACAGCGATCAACTCAGGAGCAAGCTCCCGAATGATGTTCAGCGCAGTACCGTCTTTGACGGTTTCCGGTTGGAATACCGGGATATCATGTGCAAGGGCAAACTCCTTTACAGGCGGTGCCTGCAGCTTCATTCCACGGTTTTTTGGCTTGTCCGGCTGGGTAAACACACCGCAAACCTCGTGTCCGGCATTTACCAGCGCCTCAAGGGAGGGCACAGCAAAATCCGGAGTACCCATGAAGAGAATTTTCATTCGTCCTCCTCCATCATGGCATCCAGTTCTTCGGAGGTGTAAAGGCGATCCGTATGCTCTACAAAGAGGTGACCATCCAGATGGTCCAACTCATGGCAGAAGCAGCGTGCGGTCAACTCCTCGTCCTCCACCTCGAACCAGTTTCCGTTGCGGTCCTGTGCCCGTACACGCACGACCATGGGCCGCTTTACATTGCCCCATTTTCCGGGCACGCTCAAGCAGCCCTCAAGGCCCTCCTGCTCGCCCTCAGTTTTGATGATGGTGGGGTTGATCAGCTCCAGCACCTCGTCCTGACTGTTGATGACCAGCACCACCCGGCGCAGGATGCCCACCTGAGGGGCAGCAAGGCCCACGCCGTTGGACTCTGCCAGCGTCTCCTGCATGTCATCCAGCAAAATCCACAGCTTTTCGTCAAATTTTGTTACAGGGTGGCACACCTTGTTCAGTACGGGATCACCCTCGGTCACAATGGTTCTCAGCATAGTGAAACACTCCTTTAGTAAGCACTTGCTTTAATCAAAGGGGTTGATGTCGGCAAAGGCGGACACTCCCCTGCATTCCTTATCCTGGTGTACGGCCCGAAGCAGATGGGATATCAGATGTCTCTGCCCCGGTGTACTTGTTCCCGCCAACGTCAGACGATAGCGGTAGCGGTTATTCACCTTTGTTATCACGGCAGGGGCAGGACCAAGCACACGGGTCTTCTCCCCCAGTTTCTCCAGCCCCTGCTCCAGTCCCATACGCAGTTTCGCACAGACACGCAGTACCACCCCTTCATCCGGTCCGGACACCGTGAGCACGGTAATGTCCTGAAAGGGCGGGAAGCCGCGCAGCTTCCGCAGAGAGATTTCCTGCTCATAAAAGCTGTCGTAGTCCTGTTTCGCCGCAAATCGGATCACTTCATGTTCTGGGGTATAGGTCTGGATAACCGCACGACCGGTCTTTTCCCCTCGTCCGGCCCGACCGACTACCTGTGTCAGCAGGGAAAACGTGCGCTCACCGCCCCGAAAATCTTCCACGAACAGGGACAGGTCGGCCGCAATCACGCCAACCAGCGTCACATTCTCAAAATCCAGTCCTTTGGCGACCATCTGCGTACCCAGCAGGATGGGGATCTTTTCTTTGCGAAAACGATCCAGAAAATACTCGTGGGGATGGGCCGCCGTTACGGTATCCGTATCCATACGGAGAATCTCTGTGCCGGGGAACAGTTCTTCCAGTTCTTCCTGCACCTTCTGGGTTCCGATACCAATGAAGTTGAGCATGCCCCCACACTCCGGGCAACCCTGCGGCAGGCGTTGGGAGTGTCCGCAGTAATGGCACATAAGCCGCCCGTTGGCGGAGTGGTAGGTCAAATGGGTGGAGCAGCGCGGACACTCTGGAACATGGCCACATTCGCCGCAGGATACCATGCGGCTGGCCCCTCTTCGATTCAAAAAGAGAATGGATTGCTCCCCTTTTGCCAGATTGTACTCCAACTCCATCCGCAAATCGGTGCTGATGGATGTACCATTCCCCTGCCGCAATTCTTCTTTCATATCTGCCACAAAAACCTGCGGCAGCGCCTTTTGATTGTACCGATGGGTCAGCCGGATCAATTCATACTGACCACGGCTTGCGTGGTACATCGTCTCCACACTGGGGGTGGCAGAGCCAAGCACCAGCAGGGCATTTTCCTGCGCGCAGCGGTACTTGGCAACATCCCGCGCGTGGTAACGGGGGGTATTTTCCGACTTGTAGGATCCCTCCTGCTCCTCATCCAGAACGATCAGGCCGATATCGGACAGGGGTGCAAAGACGGCTGAACGAGTACCGATGACCACTCTTGCTTCCCCGCTGCGCACCCGTTTCCATTCATCATAGCGCTCTCCCGCCCGCAGCGAGCTGTGGAGCACGGCGATCTGCTGACCAAAATGAGAGGTAAAGATACGCAGCAGCTGGGGGGTCAATGCGATCTCGGGCACCAGAACCATGGCGCTGCGGCCCCGTTCAAGGGTCTTTTGAATCAGCTTGATGTATACCTGAGTCTTGCCACTGCCCGTCACCCCGTACAGCAGCGCCGCTCCGGGCTTGTCAGACCGAGCAAGCCCATCAAGCCGTTCAAAGGCCACGGACTGCTCCTCATTCAGGAGCACCGGACCGGCAGGCTCAACCTCTTCCTGCTCCACACGCCGAAGCACTTCCTGCTTTTCCAGCGTGATGATACCTTTCTGCGCAAGGCTGCGCAGTGTTGCAGAAGAAGCGCCTGTAAAATAACACAGTTCTTTGACTCCGGCGCTGCCCATGGCACACAGAAGCTCCACTACGGCATAGCGCAGCGGTGCGCTTTTGCGCCGCGGGGCAACCTGAGCCAGGGCTTCTTCTGCAGGAATGGCAAGCACGGCGACCTGTCTGGTTTTATCGTTGACGGCACGCATGGCGCTTGTCTCAATATCAATAATCCCTTTGTCAGACAGCAGCTTTATGGCCGCGGTGGGCGACTTTGTTCCAAAGGCCCCGCGCACCTGCTCCATATCGGCTTTTCCGCCGCAGGCAAATAAAAGCTCCAGCAGTTTTTTTGCGCCGGCCGACTGGCCGCAGGCCTCATATGCCTCTTCCCTGCTCACAGACTCTTTCAAACTGCAACAGTCACGCAGGGAAAAATATAACCCTGCCGGCAACATGGCCTTTACCGCATCGTATACGGTGCAGAAGCACCGTTCCCGCATCCAGAGGGCAAGCTTCAGCAGCTTTTTGTTCAGAACCGCCTCTTCATCCAGCAGGCTGATCACATGTTTCAGGCTCGGGCCGTCCTCCTGCGATGTCAGCGCCAATACGATGCCATCACAGGGACGGTTTCCGCTCCCAAAGGGCACGAGCACACGCATTCCCGGACAGATTCGATCCGCAAGTTCAGAGGGAACGACATAATCATAGGGCTTATCAATGACATAAATCGCCTTGGAAACAGCAACTTTTGCTATGCATTTTTCAGCCATACAATCGCCCCCTTTGCACCGCAAAAGGCAAGTGAAAGCATTCGTTCACTTGCCTTTTTGGTTTATTCCCCGATGTTCGCCTCGCCGCTGGCAATCTCACGGATCGCCATGCTCACGGGCTTGTCTTCCAGAGGGATACCGGCCTCTTCTGCCTCGCTGGCGATCTGACGGGCACGGCAAGCAACGACATTGACCAGCTCATAACGGCTGGGCACCTGAGTCAGCAGGTCTTTCATAGGGGGTTCGAGCATCATAACGCATAATCTCCTTCAACAATATTTTTCCGGTTCATGACACGGCACTCCGCAGCGGTAAGGATGGACTCGATTTCTCCCACAGCGTTGGAAACCTTGTCATTGATGACCAGATAGTCATAATTTGGTATTTCCTTATATTCCTGCCGGGCCTTTTCCAGCCGGCCGGTGATCACATCCTCGTTATCGGTATTGCGCGCATGCAAACGGCGGGACAATTCCTCAAACGAAGGCGGAATCATGAAGATAAAAATGGCATCCGGGCAGCTTTGGCGCACCTTGGCAGCTCCCTTCACCTCAATGTCCAGAAGGACATCCATACCGGAGTCCAGCTTTTCACGGATCACCTTCAAAGAGGTTCCGTAGTAGTTGTTGACATATTCCGCATATTCCAGCAGTTCGTTGTCGGCAATCATACGCTCAAACTCCTGCCGGGACACAAAGTTGTAGTTGACTCCGTCCTGCTCTCCCGTGCGGGGCTGACGGGTGGTGTAAGAAACAGAAAAGTAAAGAGGCCGCTGGGCCATAAGCTCTGCGATCACAGTACTCTTTCCAACACCGGAGGGTCCGGACAACACAATAAGCTGCCCTTTTGTCTTTTTGCGCTGTGTCATTCCTCAACCTCCTCGTCTGTCAGAGTGATGTCCTTATCTCCAAGCCGGTTTGCAAGGGTTTCCGGCTGCAGCGCAGACAGCACCAGATGGTCGTTATCCATGATAAGTACCGCGCGTGTACGCCGGCCGTAGGTGGCATCAATGAGCACCGCACGATCCCGTGCCTCCTGCACCATACGTTTGATGGGCGCAGACTCCGGGCTGACAATGGCGATAAGCCGTCCTGCGGAGATCATGTTGCCAAAGCCGATATTGATCAGTTTCACCCGTTCAGACTCCTTTACTCCACATTCTGGACCTGCTCACGGATCTTTTCGATCTCCGCCTTGATGTCCACCACATGGCGCGCGATCTCCAGATCGGTGCACTTGGATCCGATGATATTGGCCTCCCGGTTAAATTCCTGAATCAGGAAGTCCAGCTTACGCCCCACGGGGACACCGCTGCTAATCATCTCTTCCAGCTGACCCAGATGGCTGTGCAGACGAACCGTCTCCTCGTCCACGGCGACCTTGTCCGCAAAGATGGCAGCCTCGGTGAGAATTCGACTTTCCTCGATCTGGGTATTTTCCAGTACCTCGCGCATGCGGTTTTCCAGCTTGGCTCGATACTCCGACACAGTCTGAGGAGAGCGCTTTTCCACCTTTTCCAGCAGCGTGGTGATGGTCGCGGCACGGCTGCGGATATCCTCTGCCAGCTTTTCACCTTCCCGCTGACGCATGGAGGTAAAGTCGGCCAAAGCCGTGTCCAGCACCGTACAGATATCCTGGGCCACCGCTTCCACATCCTCCTGGCTCTTCTCCACCAGAAGCACGTCCTGGAAGCGGGAAAGCAGTGAGACGGAAATATCGTCCCGCAGTCCGTAGCGGTCACGCAGGGCCGTCAGAGCATTATAGTAGCCATCGGCCACCGACTGATTGACACTGACCTCCACCTGGTCACCCTGAGTGTTGTCCAGCGTAACGAAAACATCCACCTTGCCCCGTGAAATGCTGTTCTGCACCCGGGACTTGATGGCATCCTCGGCAAAAATGTAGAGTCTGGGAACCTTGACCGAACAGTCGAGATACCGATTGTTAACAGAACGGACCTCAACGGTAATGGAACGGCCGTTGAGCACAGCCTCTCCCCGGCCGTAGCCAGTCATACTTTTGACCATGATTACACTTCCTTATTTTAGCCCCAGCGCATCGGCGATCCGGGCAGAATATAATGCGATCAGGCGGGACAGCCCGATATCATACACAAGAAAAACAGCGTTGCACGCAAGAAGCACAAGCGGCATGCTCTGCAAATTAGCGGGCAGCGCAGAGAAAAATACACCGCGAAGCAGCCACAGGGATGCAGCCAGTACCCCGTTAAAATATACAAACTTCAGCACCCACTCAATAACGACGTTCTTTGTCTGCTCCAGTCTGCTTTTTACCACAGGATACAGTCCAAAAAACACAAAGTAGGTCAGCACAAGCCACTTATCCGGACAAAGAATCAGAGCCAGTACGCTGCTCCCACCCCAGCACAGATACCCCGCACCGCGGCCGGCAGCGATCACCGCTACCACGGGAAACAGTCCCGCCAGTGCTGTCACAGCAAGTTGAGCCGACGGAACAAACGTACTCAGATACTGAGTCAGCGTGCTCAGACCGATCAGAATACCGCACAGCGCCGTACGCCGTGCCCCGGAGGAAAAGCGAGTTTTCCCCATATCAGAAGCAGCCTCCCGGTGTCAGGCAGTCGATGCACATCAGCGTGGTACAGCAGTCCATGCTGCCCATTCCACCGGAATGACCGTAGGGCTGATATGCAAACCCGCCCCGCTGCATCATCATCAGTGCCTGCCGATACTCCATATTGTTGGGTTCCATCTGGCAGGCGATCTGGTAGTTCTGCATGGCCTCGTCCAGCCAGCCCTTGCGGTAGGCAATGGCTCCCCGCAGAAAATACCACTCGCCGTTATGAGTGCTCATTTCCTCCAGCGTAGTCTCGGCCTGAGCAAGATTTCCCGCGTTAATCAGCGCGCGAATACGGGCAAAAGACGGATCCTGACTCTGGCCGGTATAGGTGGTTCTCCCCTGATACCCGGCAGAATGGGCGGAGGTGTGTCCGCCCTCCCGCATCTTCTGGATGGCATCATATGCCTCGTTGATAGCCTTCATCTTCTCCTCTGCCAGATCGGCCAGAGGATTGTCCTGATAGTTGTCCGGATGGTACTTACGCGCGAGCTCACGATAAGCTTTTTTGATCTCGTCATCGCTGGCGTTTGCGCTGACACCCAGCACACTGTAGGGATCGTTCATGGTTTGTTTCTCCAAATCTTCTGTTTTTTCATCTGTTTCCAGCTGCCGTCAAAAACCGACCGCTGGATCACAGGCAGGCCCAGATAAAGCACATTGTTTATCAGTGCTTCCTGTCTGCCAAGCTCCAGCAGCGCACAGGCGGACCGCATCAGATTCAGCGAGTGTTCCAATGTCATCTGAAGCTGTCCGTCCCCATCTTTGTCTGGAAAGCGCAGAACGATGGGATTATAGTTTCCACGCTCATGATCTTCGTCCAGATCATCTCTGGCGTCAATCAGGTAGATCCACCGACCCAGATGATAGAGCAGCTGCTCCATCGTTCGGTCCCGGGCCGAATCTCCCGCCTTGGGGACGGCAGCCTGAAGCAACGTTCCAAAGGTGTCTGCCGGGCGGTCAAGGGAAGCGCATTCCTCCTTCTCTAACTGATGCAAAAGCCTAAGCTGTTCTGTCACCGCCCGGTCGAATTCCGGCCGTCGGGACACTGCCCTTCGGTAGGCGGAATGAAGCAGCATACTGCTCAGCCTTGCGGGAAGTCCGCGCAAAAATGTCTCATCACTGACCTTATCCCGAAGCTGCCAATAGGCAAGGATAACACTCTCGTCTGCCGCAAGCTCCAGAGCAGGTGAAGAGCAGCACATGCACTTGCGCCGAAAGGGCGGAATGTGGCAGCGCCCACAGTCTGTCAGCCGTTCCCCCTCCTCCGGCGCCAGAAGAAGCGCCAAAAAAGTGAAGTCAAAGTTGAGCACCATAGGTGCCAACAGTCCACAGCGCCGGCGCATGGTCTGACACAGCCCGCAGTAAGTGGCCCGGTACAGGTCAAGGTCCCGGCACTTGAGTTCATCTCGGACCGGCCGCACGTATCCAAACATCGCTTACCCTCTGACCCGCAGGATGGTGAATTCCGGTCTGCCGGACCTGAGAATGGCCCGATTCAGCAGCAAAGCCGGAACAAAACCCACCACAAGCCCACCAAAGGCCATCAGCACACACAGTCCCTCGCCGAGGCCCAGCCAGGCTCCAAGCAGATACCCAAAAATCAAAAACACACAGGGCACCAGGTAAACCAGTGCAGCAATGCCAATGGCACTTCCCGAGTTGGACTCCACCTCTACCACCATACCCGGCTGCGCGCCAATGGGATTTTCCGCCAGCGCCAGAATTTCATCCTTGGGCTTTTGGGGGCAGCCCTCACAGCTTTTACAGCTCAGACCGCACTCCAGCTGGCGCATCAGAGAGACCTCCGCCACAGTAGAAGATACAATTCGCTTTACAACGGCTGTCTGGATCATGTCCGTGCGCTCCTTTGGTATCAGTGTTTGGATAGATTGATTACAACGTTATTGTGCCCGATGACACCCACATCTCCGTTGGTGTACAAATAAACTTTAACCGGCACGTTATAGGATCCTGTTGCAGTGGACAGTTCCGACAGATCGGCCACAATACGGATTTGGGAT
>SVLE01000016.1 GCA_015068065.1 Oscillospiraceae bacterium
ATAAGCCGGCCGGTTCTTTCTGCTTGGCGATATACGCGTGCACAGACATTCCTCAGCCGCCCGATTCACGGACATACTCCGCGGAAGTTACCTCATTTCTGAGCAATCTCCCGCATCATCGCAGACTGCGCCCATACAGGCGCTTGGCTATGATACTACACTCTCCCGTGTGTGTCAAGCACTTTTTTAAAATATTTTTAAAAAAGTTTTTCCTGTCCCTTTTGTCCACAATCCCTTGTGTTTCCAGCCAAAACAGGGCACAAGACTTTTGTTGGCCTCCCTCATAGATACTGGTTTTTGGACTTTTGTTGTGCTATACTGTCTCCATCAAACACACCTTATATATTAAAGGAGGGCATACTATGTCCGCAAAGGAAGAATTTATCGAAATTTTCAAGCAAAACATCACCCGGCCCGGTGCCGACGCCCTGCTGGACTATCTGGAAAACAAGAGCGACTTTTTCACTGCCCCCGCCTCCGCCCGCTACCACAGCGCCTATGAGGGAGGCCTGTGCGAGCACAGCGTGAATGTCTACCACTGTCTTGTGGACTATCTGTCCCGGGCCCGGGTGCAGGAACTGTACGGCCTTGAGTATACCGACGAGTCCATCGCCATCGTAGCCCTGCTCCACGACCTGTGCAAAATCGGCTGCTACAAGCTGGGTTCCCGCAACGTAAAGGACGCCAACGGCAAGTGGCAATCCGTACCCACCTATACCTTTGACGACCCTCTGCCTTACGGTCACGGGGAAAAGTCGGTGTACATCGCCAACGGCTTCATCCGCCTGAGCCGGGAGGAGGCCATGGCCATCCGCTGGCACATGGGCTTCTCCGGTCCGGAGGATAACCGCATGGTGGGTCAGGCGCTGACAAAATATCCTCTGGCTTTCGCCCTGTCCACCGCGGATATGGAGGCCAGCTACTTTCTGGAAAACGAGGACGAGTAATGAAACAGCCGTGCATCACAGATGCACGGCTGTTCTTACGTCATTTTCCTCAATTTTTCCCGCACCGCCCGGAACCAATCGGGCAGAGGGCACTCCACCTCCACCGGCTGACCGGTGGCCGGATGGACAAATTTCAGTTTTCGGGCGTGCAGGCACTGTCCGGCCAGTCCGGGATAGGGTTTTTTCGCCCCGTACACCACGTCACCCAGCAGGGGGTGTCCGATACTTGCCATATGCACTCTGATCTGATGGGTACGCCCCGTTTCCAAACGGCACTCAATCAGCGCATATCCGGAATACCGCTCCTGAACGGACCAGTGGGTGACCGCTTCACGGCCGTTTTTGCGGTCAATGGCCATCTTTTTGCGGTCCACAGGGTGTCGCCCAATGGGGGCGTTCACCGTTCCCTCATCCTCTTTGAATCCACCCATCGCCACGGCAGCGTAGGTGCGGGCAAGGGTATGGTCCTGCAACTGTGCCGCAAGGGAAAGGTGGGCCGCGTCATTCTTTGCGGCAATGATCAGCCCCGAGGTATCCCTGTCAATACGGTGGACGATACCAGGACGCAGTTCTCCGTTGATGCCGGACAGTGATGTTCCGCAGTGATATAACAGCGCGTTGACCAGTGTGCCGTCCGGGTGTCCGGGAGCAGGGTGGACCACCATGCCCACCGGCTTGTTGACCACGATGACGTGCTCATCCTCGTACACCACATCCAGCGGGATGTTCTGAGGAACGATGTCCACCTCCACCGCTTCCGGGATATCCACGCAGATTTCCTGCCCCGCGGCAGTCTTTTCATTCTTTTTCAGCGGCTTGTCCCCGCAGGTGACCCGCCCCTCCTCCAGCAGCTTCTGTGCTGCCGAGCGGGTCAGACCGGCGCTTTGGGCTACAAAGGCGTCGATCCGCTCTCCGTCCCGGTCAGCCGTCAGAATCTGTCTGCTCATTCTTTTTTCCCTCCAGTTTGTCATAGAGGAACAGGTAGTAGGCCGCCGCTGCAACACCGCCCACCACCACGCAGATGTCCGCCACGTTGAACACGGCAAAGTCCATGAACAGGGTGCGGAACATATCGATCACATAGCCGTAAAATGCCCGGTCGATGAGGTTGCCTACCGCCCCTGCCAACAGCAGCGACAGGGTAGCTTTCCCCAGCGGATGCTTGAAAAACCCCTTTGCCAGGGCCACTCCGATCGCCACGGACATGATTGCCGACACAATGGTCAGCAGCCAGGTGTGCTCCTCCAGCAAGGAAAAGGCACAGCCCGTGTTACGCACATAGGTCAAATCCATAATGTAAGGCAGGAAGGGCACACTGCCCCCCACAGGAATATTCGCGCTGACCAGATATTTGACCAGCTGATCCAAGGCCACCAGCACGGCGACCAATACAAAGTAGAGCATAAAAGACTCCTTTTGCGTGTTGTGTCCTATATTATAACACGGGTAAAGGTGTGTGTAAATTCCCGAACAAAAACCGCCGACCGAAATTTTCGGTCGGCGGTTTTACTTGTTGATTACTCAGCCAGCAAGGCAGGGTCGATGGCAGAAACCACCTTGGCACAGCGGGGGCACAGACCGGGATGGTCGGCATGGGCACCCACCTTAATGTGGTTCTTCCAGCAGCGCTCGCACTTTTCGCCCTCAGCGGGGGAGACGGCCACAGCCAGCTCGCCGCCCACAGTCACCTCAGCCTGAGAAACGATGAACAGGTCGGCCAGATACTCGGCGTCCATCTCAGCAACAAAGGCATCCTCGGCGGACACAGTCAGGGCCACCTTGGCCTCCAGGCTCTTGCCGATCTTCTTCTCGTTGCGGGCGGTCTCCAGCGCGCCGTTGACGGCGTCGCGGATGGCGATGATACGTGCCCATTTGGCCATCTCACCCTCGGACAGGGCATAGTCGGCAAAGGGCTTGTTCATCTCGTTGAGCACCACGTTGCGCTCATCGTCGCCCGCCTTGTGAGGCATCGCCTGCCAGATCTCGTCGCAGGTGAAGGCCAGGATAGGAGCAAACAGCTTGGTCATGGTGTCCAGAATCAGCCACAGAGCGGTCTGGGCGGAGCGGCGGCTCAGGCCGTCGGTCTCGTCACAGTACAGACGGTCCTTGATGATATCCAGATAGAAGGAGGACAGCTCCACCACGCAGAAGTCGTTGATGGCATGGGAGACGGAATGGAACTCGTACTCGTCATAGGCCTTGAAGCATTTTTCGATCAGCTCGTTGAGCTTGGTCACCGCCCAGCGGTCCAGCTCCAGCATATGGGCAGGAGCCACCAGATTGTCCGCATCGAAGCCGGCCAGGTTGCCCAGGCAGTAGCGGGCGGTGTTGCGGAACTTCAGATAGCTCTGGGACAGCTGCTTGAAGATATTGTCGCTGCAGCGCACGTCCACGTGATAGTCGGCAGAGCCGGCCCACAGACGCAGCAGGTCAGCGCCGTACTTCTTCACGATGTCGGCAGGGTCAACGCCATTGCCCAGAGACTTGTGCATGGCGCGGCCTTCGCCGTCCACGGTCCAGCCGTGGGTCAGGCACTGCTTGAAGGGAGCACCCTGCCCCAGCGCGCCAACGGCGGTGAGCATAGAGGCCTGGAACCAGCCGCGGTACTGGTCAAGACCCTCGATATACATATCGGCAGGCCAGAAGCCCTGGGTCTTTTTCATGGAAGCAAAGTGGGTGGAGCCGGAGTCGAACCAGCCATCCAGAGTATCCTCTTCCTTAAAGAAGTGGGTACCGCCGCAGTGGGGGCACTTGTAGCCCTTGGGCAGGATGTCGGCAGCCTCGGTCTCATACCAGGCGTTGGAGCCCTTCTCGGCGAACAGGGCAGACACGGCAGCGATGGTCTCATCGTCGCAAACGGGCTTCTTGCAGTCCTCGCAGTAGAACACGGGGATGGGCAGACCCCAGCGGCGCTGACGGCTGATACACCAGTCGGCGCGCTCGCGGATCATGGCCTTCATGCGGTCAATGCCCCAGGCAGGCAGCCAGCGCACCTCGTCACAGGCATCACAGGCGGCGTCCTTAAAGGCGTCCACGGAGCAGAACCACTGGGGGGTGGCACGGAAGATAATGGGGCTCTTGCAGCGCCAGCAGTGGGGATAGGAGTGGATGATCTCCTCGGAGGCAAACAGAGCACCGGACTGCTTCATGTCCTCCAGAATGACGGGGTTGGATTCCTCCGTCTTCATGCCGGCGTACTTGCCGGCGTAGTCGGTGTGGCGGCCGCGGTCGTCCACGGGGACCACCATCTCGATCTTATAGCGCTTGCAGGTCTCGTAGTCGTCGGCGCCGAAGCCGGGGGCTGTGTGGACACAGCCGGTACCGGAATCCATGGTCACGTACTCGGCGGTGCACAGCTGAGAAGTCTTGTCCAGGAAGGGATGCTGGGCCAGCATGTACTCAAAGTCCTGACCGGCAAAGCGCTCCACGATCTCAAAATTCTCGATGCCGCCCACCTTCATGACCTTGTTGCACAGAGCCTCGGCCACGATGTACATCTCGCCGTTGTCCGCCTTGACCAGCACGTAGCTCTCCCGGGGATGGACAGCGATGGCCAGGTTGCCGGGCAGGGTCCAGATGGTGGTGGTCCAGATCACGAAGTACATCTTGGACAGGTCACCGTACTTGGAAAGCTTGCCCTGATCGTCCTTCACCTGGAACTTGACGTAAACGGTGGTACAGGGATCGTCCTTGTACTCGATCTCCGCCTCGGCCAGAGCGGTCTCGTCCTTGGCGCACCAGTACACGGGCTTCAGGCCCTTGTAGATGTAGCCCTTCTTGTACATCTCACCAAAGATCTTGACCTCCTCGGCCTCGAACTCGGGATCCATGGTGGTGTAGGGATGATCCCAGTCACCCAGAGCACCCAGACGCTTGAATCCCTCGCGCTGGATGTCGATATACTTCTGGGCGTAGTTGTGGCAGGCGGTGCGGAACTCGGGCACGGACATGGCCTTGTGGTTGAGCTTCTGCTCCTTAATGATGGCAGACTCAATGGGCATGCCGTGGTTATCCCAGCCGGGAACAAAGGGAGTCCAGTAGCCGCGCATGGCGTGCATGCGCACGATAAAGTCCTTCAGAGAGCGGTTCATGGCGTGACCCATATGGGGGTGGCCGTTGGAGAAGGGAGGGCCGTCGTGGAGGGAGAAGCGGGGCTTGCCCTCGTTCTTCTTCAGCATCTCGTTGTACAGGTCCATCTCGTTCCACTTTTCCAGCATGCCGGGTTCCCGATTGGGCAGGCCCGCGCGCATGGGGAATTCAGTCTGGGGGAGATTAATGGTCTTGTTGTAGTCCATGTCTCGTATCCTCCTGTATATGAAATAATATTGATACAAAAAAATAAACCCCTGTCCCCGTTAAGAGACAAAGGCCTGACCTCTGCGGTACCACTCTTATTGCCGACAGGGTCGGCCACTCAAGGTTCGCCCGGTAACGGGGGCGTGCCGGAGGTGCTTACTTTCCGAAAGAGTTCAGCCCTCTGCTCCGAGGTGATCTTCGCTCTCCGGCCCGTCCGCCTTGCACCATCCGGCGGCTCTCTGTGCGGGTTTTTGGGGGCTACTCGTCCTCTTCTGCGCAGATTTCCGATATACGTTTGCTATCTTATCCGCTTTTTTATATTATGTCAAGTAAAAAATCCGGGAGAGGCGAAAAATCGTCTCTCCCGGGGTATTTTTATGGTTCTTACTTGATTTCATAGTCTCTTCCGAACTGCAGATTACCGAAGTCAATATGATGCACGGTAGTCTTGTCCAGATCGGCAGGATCGTCTTCCTCCACTGCGGCTTCTTCTTCCGACTCGAAGGGGGCAGACTCCGCATCCACAGCAAACTCCGTGGTGTCATCCAGCTCCTCCCGCTCCAGCTCTGCCTTCACGTCCGCCTGAGCGGCGGCCAGCAGGCGCTGAACGCTGTCGTCAATGGCCTGAGCGGCCTCGTCTACCTGATCGGAAACCTGAGGGGTGGGGGCAAGCTGATCCAGATTGGCCAAATACTCCTGCTCCTGCCGATGCAGGGACTTCACCTTTTCCACATAGGCGATGGTGGCGTTCTTGGCGGCGGTCAGACGGTACTCCTCGTTGATGACCTCCTGACGCAGATTGGCAACCTTTTCGGCCACCTCCCGCTCAGCATCCCGGAGCAAGTCGGCCTTTTTCTGCTCGGCTTCCCGCACCAGCTCATCTGCCATGCGTTGTGCGGTCATAAGCGCCTTGCGCATAGCCTCCTCGGTGGAGCGGTATTCCTCCACCTTTTCCACCAGAACCTTCATCTTGCTCTTGAGGACGGCATTTTCGCTGTACAGAGCGGAGTAATCTGCGGTCAGCAGATCCAGAAACTCGTCCACCATGGCCATGTTATAGCCGCCGAAGGACGCTTTTGCGAACGCGCGCTCGGAAACTTCCTGAGGAGTCAGCATATCTATTCCCTCCAAGCCGCCTCATGGGCGGTTAAATGTCTGTTTGTCAGAAGTACAATCCGTTGTTTTCAAGCTCATCGATCAGATCGCCCAGAATGTCCACGTTGTAAGGCGTGATGATATAAGTGGACAGAGCAACCTTTTTGATCTTGCCGCCGTGGGCATAGGTCACGCCGGACAAAAAGTCCAGCAGACGGCGGGCCACCTCTTTGTTGGTGGACTCCAGATTAAGGACCACGGTGCGCTTTTCCCGCAAATGATCGGCGATCTCACTGGCGTTCTCGTACCGGTCAGGCTTGACCAGCACCACCTGCAGCTGAGTGGTGGTGTGGATGTTGACCACCTTATTGCTGCGGCGCTCCTGCTCGGCGGCGTAGCCGGCAGCCTCGCTGACGGGGGCGGAACGGCGCTCTCTCCGGGCGGGGGGCTCGGCCTGAGCACGGGGGCTCAGCTGATCAAATTCGTCAAAATCATCCTCGTCCTCATCCTCATAGGGGCGGGCCAGCCGCTTGAGTTCATCCATAAATCCCATATTGACAACCTCGTTTCCTAAGTAAAATAAAACGATCTTACGCCTGCGGGGCAGGTCTCGGCCCAAACAGGGCCGTACCCACACGTATCAACGTCGCCCCCTGAGCGATGGCATCCTCGTAATCGCCGCTCATGCCCATGGACAGGCAGTTCATATCACTTTCATTATGGTCTACTTTCGCCTTTATGTCAATAAAAAGCTGACGCATCTTTACAAAATAATGTGTATTGGCCCCCAGCTCATGCGCAACAGGTGGTATAGCCATCAGTCCGCGCAGGCGCACATGGTCCATCTGCACCACCGTGCGGGCAATCGCTTCCAGCTCCTCCGGCTCCACGCCGCCCTTACTCTGCTCCGATCCGATGTTGACCTGCAGAAGGATGTCCTGCACAATGCCCAGCTTTTGGGCCTGCTTCTCAATGGCCTCCAGCAGATGCAGGGAGTCCACCGAGTGAATCAGCTCCACGCGGCCAACCACCTTATTGACCTTGTTGGTCTGCAAATGGCCGATAAAGTGTACCTGCTTCGCCCCGGCATAGGCATCATTCTCCAGATGGGCGCACAATTCCTGCACCCGGTTTTCGCCGCACACCTCCACCCCGGCGGCGATGGCCGCGCGGATGGTGTCGTCCGTCTGCACTTTGGTGGCAGCACACAGAACAATCTCCTCCGGATCGCGGCCGGCCCGCAGTGCGGCGGCGGCGATCCGGGCCTTTACCGTCTGAAGCTTCTGTTCCAGTTCCACTCTTGCCGCCCCCTTACTCCTGAACCACTTTGCCGTCATACAGGTCGTGTGCCCGAACGATGACCTGATTTCCCGCCCGAAGCACGCGCTTGCCCTCGTCCAGCGGCTTGACCACATAGAACTGCGTACCCTCCGCCAGGACCTGCACCTTCTTAAATTCCGCCTGTCCGTTGACCAGTGCATAGACGCCGGTGGTGCTGACCTTCTGCTCCTGCCCCGTTTCCTTGTCCGTAACGGTTTTGGTCAGAATATGGACCGCATCCTTGGGCACGCGCAGGCCCGGGTCACTGTCAAAGATGACCTCCACGGTCTGGCGGCGCAGGAGCGTGGTATCGGCCAGATAGCGGTCAGAGGACAGCAGAACGGTGCACCGGCCGTCCTGAGGCTGGCTGATGGAGTCCACCCGCATGTCCACATCCCGGGAAAAGTCACCGGTAAAACGGACGACCGCTGTTTTGCCAAGGGTCAGCCGTTCCGCCGCATCCACGGGCAGATTCGCCGCCAGATACCAGCGGTTGGCGGTGATGATTTTGCCCAGGGCTCGCTCATCGCTCAGCACTCCCCGGTCCAGTAGGGTATCCAGATCCAGCGGAGTGAGCCGCGCGGCGGCATCGGGTGTAATATCCTCGTAGCCGTCCACCTGCGCCGAGAAGGTGCCCGCCTCTCGGGCATAGACACGGCTTGTATCCTGCGTGGAGCGGGTCTGCAGGGCACGAAGCTGACGGGATATCTCATTCAAACGGGAGGGATCCACCCCCTGCCCATAGGTATAATCACGCTTGAGCACCGCCCGTTTCAGATCCAGCACCCGATCTTCCAACCGCCCGAAATCTCCTGCCGCACCATCGGTACGCAGGGCGATCACCGCTCGGACCACATCCTGCTCCAACTCGGCCACCCCTCCGCCAGGGTCAGTCTGGGTGGTAGCATACTGCAGAAGCTCCGCCTCCAGCGTCAGCTGTTGGATCTGCGCTTTGCGGTCCAGTGCCTGGCTGTCACGGTACAGCACAGCCACCGTCTGACCCGCACCTACCCGTTCCCCCTCGCCGGGGGTCACGTCGGCAATACCCACGCCGGCAGGGAGCACCTGCTCCTGTCGCACGATCAGCGCCTCCGCCTTCACGCTGTCGTTGACGGTGTAGGTATAGGCCACCGCAGTGGTCAGAGGGTCTGTCATGCCCCGGAACAGGTACACGGCAAAATAGACCGCAAGACATGCGGCCAGAAGAAACATAACCAGTTTTGTTATGGTGGTGCCTTCCTTCATGGAAAACTCTCTCTTTCTGTGGGGACAATGCCCCGGTTACGTAGTGGTCGGTTCCTCCCACTCCAGAGGAACGGGTCGTTCGGGAACAATTGTGGATATTGCATGTTTGTAAATAACCTGCTGTTTGCCGTCGGTCATAAGTACCACGGTAAAGGGGTCAAAGCCGGACACCTGCCCCCGCATTTGAAATCCGTTCATTAAAAACACGGTGACGGGCCGCCGCTCACGGCGGATCTGGGTAAGGAACATTTCCTGAAGATTGGTTTTCTGCATGTTGACGCACTCCTTTTTCTGTTTCGCGGACACAGTCTGTCCGAGTGCATCTATCATATTCCAAATTCTTCCAGTTTTTCTGTCGAAATACGCAGGGCTTGGGCAAAATTCGGATTTTCTCCCCAGTGTAGCCAGTGGGCAGAGGGGTTTCTTCCAAACCACGTCAGCTGGCGCTTGGCGTACTGGCGGGAACGCAGTTTGATCTCCTCCGCCGCCCGCAGTACATCACCGTCAACGCGCAGGGCGCTGACCATCTCTTTGTAGCCGATGGCCTGCATAGCGGTGCATTTGTCCGGGACACCCCGGTCCAAAAGGCCCTTCACCTCATCCACAAGCCCCATGTCCATCATCTCGTCCACACGGCGGTCAATACGCGACCACATATCCTCCCGCCGTTCAAAGGCGAGGGCAAGGGTGAGCGCCTCATACCGGGGCGGAATGGCTTTTGTTTCCAGATTGTGCTGTGATATGGTCTTTCCCGTGGAGTAAAACACCTCCAGCGCCCGGATGATGCGCTTGGCATCATTGGGGTGCAGGCGAGCGGCGGCCTCCGGGTCGATTTCACCCAGTTGGGCCAGCATGGCTTCGCCGCCCTTTTGGGCAAATTCCGCCTCCAGCTGTCCCCGCAGGGCGCTGTCCGGATCAAAAGCGGCAAAGTCCCGGCCCGAGAGGAGGGAATCAATATAAAGTCCCGTGCCGCCGGCCAGAATGGGCACCTTCCCTCTGGCCAGAATATCATCCACACATTTGGCGGCCATGTCCACGTACCGGGCCACAGAAAAGTCCTCCTCCGGCTCGGCTACATCCAGCATGTGGTGGGGTACGCCCCGCATTTCCTCTGCCGTAGGCTTGGCCGTTCCGATATCCATAGTACGGTAGATCTGCATGGAGTCGGCAGACACCACCTCACCGTTTTTGGCAAGGGCCAGCTCCACCGCCAATCGGGTCTTGCCCGAGGCCGTTGGACCGCATATAACTACGATTTTCGGAGCCATGGTGTCACCGCCTTTCCGTTTTGCATCAACTCAACTTTATGCCCGCTTAAACTGCTTTTCCAGATCCTTTTTGGTCAGTTCAATGGCCACGGGCCGGCCGTGGGGGCAGTATTTCACTTCGCCGTCCATCACCGCCCTGGCCACCCGTTCCAGCTCCTGAGGGCTGGACTTCCAGCCTCCCTTGATGGCGGCTTTGCAGGCCATGGTGTGAAGCACCTCATCCCGGGCGGCGGACGGGTCTGCCCGCCCGGTGGACAGCAGTCTGACCGCGATCTCGGTCAGGGTAGATACGATATCCCCTTCGTCCACGTCAAAGGGAGCCTGCCGCACAATGAGGTCTTTGGTGCCGAACTCCTCCACCTCAAAGCCGAACTCGGCCAGCAGGGACAGATTGTCCGCCAGCACCGACCGTTCCTCCGCCTCCGGAGCAAAGGTCACCGGGGTGAGCAGGGTTTGCATCATGGGCGCATAGCCCTCCGCCTTCATGCGGTCAAAATTCATCCGCTCGTGGGCGGCGTGCTTGTCGATCAGAAGCACCGTTTCCCCCTGCTCCACCAGAATGTAAGTTCGGAACAGCTCTCCGGCGATCTTCCACGGCTCTTCGTCGTCGCAAAGTTCGCTGTGCGCCGTTTCCGCCTGAGGGCAGAAACTCTGCATCGCTTCCTTGCTCCTCCTCTCCAAACCGAACCCACTTCGCTGGGCTTCGGTTTGGGTCGCGGCTTCGCCGCATTTTACTTCACTTGCTTCCGGCTCCGGTTTAGACTGAGGAATCGTCTCGGCTTTGGGCGCAGGTTCCCACAGTACGTCCACCAGCTTGGGCGCACGGGTGGGGACAACGGTTTTTTCCGGCGTGGCCGTCTGTACCGGTGCGGATTTGGGCGCGGTGAAATCGTGCAAAGGGAGCGCCGTCCCCGCGGGCTTGGCCGGGGGGATGGGCGTGGCGTTGAATTTGATCTGATTGGGGGTAACGGTATCGTGAGCCTTGGGCTTTTCCAGCACCGCGGCCGGGTGACTGCGCTCCCCGGTCAGGGCGCTGAGCACTGCGTGGTACACGGCGGAAAAGACCTGCCGCTCGTTGGTAAACTTGACCTCCGTCTTGGTGGGGTGGACATTTACATCCACCATGCTCAGCTTCGTTTGCAGGTGGAGCACACAGCCGGGGAACTTGCCCACCATGCGCTGATTGGCATAGGCCTCCTCCAGCGCCGCAGTCATGACCTTGGACTTCACATAGCGTCCGTTGACGAAGAAGTGCTGATAATTCCGACTTCCCTTGCAACACACGGGTAGGGTGGCAAAGCCGGATACACTCATATCCTCGCCACTGCCCTGCACTTCCTTAAACCCAAGAGCAAGGTCGCGGCCCAGCACGGCGTAAATGGCAGACTGAAGCTTACCATCCCCGGGTGTGAGCAGTTCCTGCCTGCCGTCCCGGATAAACTTGACGCTCACCTCCGGGTGGGCAAGGGCAAGTCGCTGGACCACGGCAAAGACCGCCGCACCTTCTGCGGCATCCTTTTTCATGAACTTCAGCCGGGCGGGGGTGTTGAAAAACAGGTCACGCACCACCATGGTGGTTCCCTCGGGACAGCCCGCCTCCTCCACGGCACCGGCAACCCCGCCCTCCAGAGACAGCGAGGCTCCAAACTCCGCACCGGGAGTACGAGTCATCACATCGATGCGGGCCACGGCGCAGATAGCGGCCAGGGCCTCGCCACGGAACCCCAGAGTGCCGATTGCCTCCAGATCGTACTCGGTGCGCAGTTTGCTGGTGGCGTGACGCAAAAAGGCGGTAGCCAGCTGATCCGGCTCCATACCGCACCCGTCATCGGTTACACGGATGAGGGACATGCCACCGTTGGCGATCTCCACCGTCACCTTTTTGGCTCCGGCGTCGATGGCGTTTTCCATCAGTTCTTTGGCCACGCTGGCCGGACGCTCCACCACCTCACCGGCGGCGATCAGGTCGGCTACGTGGGGATCCAATACTTGGATGTTGGGCATAGGAGAAACCCCCTTGTCACAAGGTCAATGCCTTCCCCCCACAGGGGGGAAGCCTTATTTATCCGTTCAGGTCTTGTTTCAGTTCCGCCAGCAGATTAAGCGCCTCGATTGGGGAGAGGATGTTCACGTCGGTCATGCGCAGTTTGCGCAGGACAGTCTCCCCACCCAAGTCCCCAAGGGACAGCTGACTTTCCACCGGTACACAGGGAGCGGCGCCTCCCACAGCCCGACCCTCGCCCTGTTCCAGCTCCTCCAGAATGGCGTGAGCCCGCTTGATGACTCGGTCAGGCACACCGGCCAGCCTGGCCACTTCAATACCGTAGCTCTGGTCAGCCCCGCCCCGGACGATCTTGCGCAGGAAAATCACATCATCCTTGCGCTTCTTGGCGGCAATGTTATAGTTCTTCACCCCGGCCAGCTGACCTTCCAGAACGGTCAGTTCGTGGTAGTGAGTGGCAAACAGGGTCTTGGCCCCCAGCCGTTTGGGGTCGGCACAGTATTCCACCACCGAGCGGGCGATGGCCATGCCGTCATAAGTACTGGTGCCCCGGCCGATCTCGTCCAGAATGAGCAAAGAGCGGCTTGTGGCATTTTTCAGAAGCTCCGCCACCTCGGTCATCTCCACCATAAAGGTGGACTGGCCGGCGGCCAGATCATCGCTGGCACCGATACGGGTGAACACCCGGTCCACAATGCCGACGCGGGCGGCTCTGGCGGGGACAAAGGCTCCCATCTGAGCCATAAGCACGATCAGGGCCACCTGACGCATATAGGTGGACTTGCCCGCCATATTCGGACCGGTAATGACGGCACACAGGTCACCGTTTCCGTCCATAAAAGTATCGTTTGGCACGAAAACAGCATTTTTCAGCACCTTTTCCACCACAGGGTGACGACCCTCGGTGATGCTGATGACATCGCTTGCGTCCACCTGGGGCATGCAGTAGTTGTTGGCGGCGGCCACCGTGGCAAAGGAGTTGAGTACGTCCACCTGGGCCACCGCGGCGGCAGATTTCTGGATTTGTGCCACGCAGGCGCACACCTGTTCTTTCAGCTGACAGAACAGCTGGTACTCCAGCGCCACCACCTTGTCCTGAGCGGACAGAATGGTGTGCTCCAGTTCCTTCAATTCCTGGGAAATATACCGTTCGGAGTTCACGGTGGTTTGTTTGCGCACCCAGCCCTCGGGAACGAGGTCGGTCTGGGACTTGGCCACCTCAATGTAGTAGCCGAACACCTTGTTGTAGCTGACCTTCATATTCTTGATGCCGGTCTGGGCCTTGGTGTCCGCCTCCAGCTGAGCCAGCATCTCCGAGCCGTGCTCCATCACGTTGCGAAGCTGATCCACATCGGGGTCATAGCCCTCCCGGATGAATTTGCCCTCCCGTACGGAGAAGGGGGGCTCGTCCACCAGCGCCCGGCCGATCAGCGCCCGGATTTCGGGCAGATCGTCCAGTTCACTGCGCAAAGACTGAAGCAGGGCAGAGGGGCATCCCTCCAGCAGATCACGGATCTGGGGCAGTTTTCCCAATCCGTTTGCAAGAGCCACCAGATCCCGGCCGCCGGCGGTGCCGTACACCACCCGGCCGATGAGCCGCTCCAGGTCGGTCACCTCGCGCAGGACCACAGACAATTCTTCCCGGGTAATGATGTCCTGCACCAGATCATTTACCGCCTGCTGGCGGCGGCCGATCTGCACCGGGGACAACAGAGGCCGCTCCATCCAGCCCCGGATGAGCCGTCCGCCCATGGCGGTTTTCGTCTTGTCCAGCACCCACAGCAGAGAACCTTTTTTCTCCTTGGAGCGCAGGGTAGATGTCAGCTCCAGCGTCTGCCGGGCGGTCAGGTCCAGCTCCATGTACTGTCCGCTGGTGTAATAATTGAAGTTGGCAATATGGCCAAGGTCGGTCTTTTGAGTCTCGTACAGATACTGCAAAAGCCCTCCCGCCGTCCGCAGGGCGGCAATATCGTCCCCGGGCAGAGCCTCCAAGCCGGTTTTGAACTGCTTTTCCACCAGTGCCCGGGCGGCCTCCATGTCAAAGCGCTCCTCCTGCCACAGGGCGGCGGCGCAGTCCAAACGCTCATGCAGAAATTCTCTCAGCCCCTCCATCTCCCACGCGGCAGGGGAGAGCACCGCCTCCGCGGGATGGAAGCGGCCCAGCTCGTTTTTCAGGTGGTCAACCCCCTCCGCCCCCGCAGGGAAGGAGGTGGCAAACACTTCACCGGTGGAAATGTCGCACAGACAAAGACCCATGGCCACCCCATCGGCACAGATGGCGCAGATAAAGTTGTTGCGCCCCTCCTCCAGCATAGAGGAGGCAATGACCGTACCCGGCGTGATGATGCGCACGATGTCCCGCTCCACAAGCCCCTTGGCAAGGGCCGGGTCCTCCGTCTGCTCACAGATGGCTACCTTGTAGCCCTTGGCGATGAGCCGGGCGATGTAGCTGTCGCAGGAGTGGTAGGGGACTCCGCACATGGGGGTGCGCTCCTCCTCCGGCTTGTTCCGGTCCCGGGTGGTCAGGGTCAGGTCCAGCTCCTTGGACACCAACTTGGCGTCCTCGTTGAACATCTCGTAAAAGTCACCCAGACGGAAAAACAGGATGCAGTCGGGATTGCGCTCTTTTATTTCCAGATACTGACGCATCATGGGGGTCATCTCAGCCATGAGTCCACCGTCTTTCTATCTTTTAAATCAACTCTCCGTACAAAGACCACTTGTTGGCATCGGTGATCTTCACGTCCATAAACTTGCCCACGGCCTGCGCCGGGCCGTCCAGGCGCACCAGACGGTTGCCGGGGGTGCGAGCGGTCAGCGCCCACCGGGGGTCATCGGAAACGCCGTCCACCAAACAGCGCACCGTCTTGCCCACATACTCCCGGTGCTTTTCCTCAGAGATCTGGTCTTGCAGGGCCACAAGCCGGTTGAAGTTGGCCAGCTTTTCCTCCCGGCTCATGGGGTCGTCCATAGAGGCGGCAGGGGTGCCCACGCGGGGGGAGTAGATGAAGGTAAACAGGGCGTCGTAGCGCACCTCTTCCAGCACCTTCAGGGTATCTTCAAATTCCTCGGTGGTCTCACCGGGAAAGCCCACGATTACGTCGGAGGTCAGCACGATATCGGGAATGAGCGTCTTCAGGGCGCGCACCTTGTCCAGATACTGCTCCCGGGTATGTCTGCGGTTCATCACCTTCAGTACCCGGTCATTGCCCGCCTGGAAGGGCAGGTGCAGGACGGGCGCTACCTTTTCGCACTTGGCCATAGTCTCAAACAGCTTTGGGGTGGCGTCTTTGGGGTGAGAGGTCATAAAGCGGATCAGGAACTCCCCGGGGATGGTGTTCACCCGCTCCAAAAGGTCGGAGAAGTCGATATCCTGCTCCAAATCCTTGCCATAGGAGTTCACATTCTGGCCCAGCAGGGTAATGTCCTTGTATCCCTGCTCCACCAGCTCGCGCACCTCGGACAAAATCAGTTCCGGGTCGCGGCTTCGCTCCCGGCCGCGGACATAGGGCACGATGCAGTAGGAACAGAAGTTGTTGCACCCGTACATCACGGACACCCACGCCTTCACATCCCCCTGACGCACCACGGGAATGCCCTCGGCAATGGAGCCTGCCTCGTCGGGAATCTGGAAGATGCGGCCTCTCCGGGTGAGCAGGCCGTGGATAAACTGAGGAAACTTCCACAGCACGTGGGGGCCGAACACCAAATCCACATGGCGGAAGGAGGCCTTGATTTTGTCGGCCACGTGCTGTTGCTGCATCATGCAGCCGCACAGGCAGATGAGCTGGTCGGGCTTGGCCCGCTTGGTGTGCACCAGCGCGCCCACGTTGCCCAACACCCGCTGCTCCGCGTGCTCGCGCACGGCGCAGGTGTTGATGACAATAATGTCCGCTTCTTTCTCATTGGCGGTAAAGTCAAAGCCCATTTGCCGCAGATAGCCCCGGATGCGCTCGGAATCCGCCTCGTTCTGCTGACAGCCGTAGGTGTCCACAAAAGCCAGTGGGGTCACGCCCCGGCTTTCGTAAACACCTTTGATTTCAATGCAATATTGCAGCTGGCGGTCAATCTCCGCCTGCGGGATATGTGAGGTCTGTCTGTCCATAAAATCGTCCTCCGACGGTGTGGTTTGGGTGGATATAAGCGTCCATTTTTACATCTTAATATCATAGCATTTTTTCGCCCAAAGAGCAAGGGCACAAAGATAAAAACCGTCGCGGTCGATTGACCGCGGCGGTTTTCGTATCAGGTTTCTTTTTGCTTTTTTCTCCACGCATCCAGCACCGCGCAGAACACCAGAGACAGGTAAGTCTCTTCCTCCGCAGCGGAGCGGGAGGTCAGGGCGATGGGCACCTTCGCTCCCACCACCGCGCCGCAGGTCACCGCGTGGGCATGGATGAGCCAGCTCTTGACCAGCGTGTTAGCGGTAGACAGGTCCGGGGCAATTATGCCGTCAAATCCTCCGCCGCACCACTCACAGTCATAATCCTTCAGCCGGGCGGCCTCCTTGCTCATGATCAGGTCATAGGCAATGGGACCCCACAACTCGCAGTCGGCAAAGGGGCGGCTCTTCTGTTCAGCCACCAGCCGCTGAGCCTCCACCGTGTCCTTCATGTGGAAGGTCACATGCTCCACCAGAGACAGCAGCGCCAGCTTGGGATTCTCATATCCGAAGGCCTTCAGCGCATCCGCGGTGTTGCGGATGATAGCTTTTTTCTGGTTCAAATCGGGTTCGATGATCACTGTCATATCGGACAGGGCGATCAGCTTGGGATACTCGGGCAAAGAGGCCAGAGAAACGTGGCTCATCATCCGTCCGGTACGCAGGCCGTTAGTCTTGTCCAGCACCCGCATGAGGAAATCCCGGGTGGGGATGTTGCCCCGCATGAGGATGTCGCCGTCCCCGGCGCGGATGATGTCGATGGCGGCTTGAGCGATGTTGTGTCCGGGCGGGGTGTCCACCATGGTATAGGGTTCCCGCTCCAGACCGAACTTCTCCAGAACCGTGATGGTGCGGGCCCGGTCCCCCACCAAAACGGGCTGTACAAAGCCCTCCTTCTGGGCCTGAAACACGCCCTTGATCATATTTTCGCCGTCCGACCCGGCCAGAATGACCCGCATAGGGCGGTCCAACTTGGGCATACGGCTGAGGATCGCGTCAAAGTTCTTCAGTTCCACAGTTGCCACCTCACTCCGGAATGTTATCTTTTTCCTTGATATGGACTCATGTTAACATTATATTCGATTTTTAGCAAATTGCAAGATGCAGTCAGTCCGTTTTCAAATGAAAACAGCGTGATTTAAAGCTTATAAATAACAAAACAGGCGGCGAAAAGCATCGCTTTTCGCCGCCTGCTGGCACCCCTGGCGCGACTCGAACGCACTACATCCCGCTTAGGAGGCGGGCCCTCTATCCTGGTGAGGTACAGGGGCATATTGCCGTTGTATTTTACCCCAGAACCGGCACGGTGTCAATCACGGCCTTGACTGCAGGACAAATAAACAAAGCCGCCCTGTGGGCGGCTTTGTTTATAACATCTTCTTTCTCTGCAGGCGGATATCCTCTCCAAAGAAATACAACGCGGTGTATTCCCCCTCCAGCCGGGAGGCGATTTGAGGGGAGTAGCGCCGGGCGATCTCGTCCATAGACAGGTTGGAGGAGATGATGGTGTGCCTGTTGGCGGTCAGACGGCTGTTGATCAGGGTGTACAGCGCAGTCTGAACAAACTGGGTCGTCAGCTCACAGCCCAGATCGTCCACAATGAGCAGGTCGCAGTTGAGATATCGCCGGGTCTCGTCCCGAGCCTCGGCATCCCGGGCAAATTTCTGGTCCTCAAACCGGGCAAAAATACTGCCCGCGGTATCGTAGACCACTGAAATGCCCTGCTCGGATACCGTGCGGGCAATACAGGCGGACAGGAA
The DNA here is from genome assembly GCA_015068065.1 of Oscillospiraceae bacterium. Classification (GTDB taxonomy): domain Bacteria; phylum Bacillota; class Clostridia; order Oscillospirales; family Oscillospiraceae; genus Lawsonibacter. The sequence goes on from SVLE01000016.1 coordinate 18,096, forward strand.
GGTCTTGCCCAGCCCGGGGGCGCCGTACAGAAACAGGTTTCGGGTGGCTCGCTGGCCAAACAGCCTTGCGTAGTTCAGACAGACGGGATAAACCACATTTTCCATGTTCTCCCGGGGCGAAATGCCCGTGGAGGGGTTGGGCATGGTGCTGTAATAGTCAAAGCGGAACGCGTCAAAGGTCTGCTCTCCCAGATTGAGCAGGTTGGACAGGGATCGGATCTGCTCCTGTGTGCACAGCCGGTGCAGGCATTCGCACATCTGCGTTCCCTTCCAGCCCGTGTCGCCGCACAGGGGGCAGGCGGGAGTATCGTCCAGATCGCTGGGGGCAAGGCCCATAGAACCCAAAAGCAAATTGCGCTCGTCCTGCAGATCCAGATTTTTCGCCCGCAATTCGGCAAGGACGGGGGCGGGATCCTCTCCCCGACGCAGGGCCGCCGTGACCACACCGGTCATGGTGGCCCGCAGTTCCCGGTCGATCTGTGCCAGACGGGGCTGGCGGGCATAGATCTTCTGCCGGTTCAACTCCGCGCGGCGGGTGCGTTCCCGGCGTTGTTCCTCCAGCAGGCGGGAAGCCTGCTGAAGTACGTTGGGATCATAAGACATAGGGTCAACCTCCCTGTTCCTGTTTCATCTGCTGCAGCAGGCGGCGGGCCCGCTCCATGTCCTCCCGGGCCCTCCGGTCCGGGTCGGCCGCCGGGGCAGCCTGCGGGCTGCGGCGGGGGCCGCTGTCCCCGGCCTGAATCTGGGCCACGGTGTGCAGTCCCTTTTCGTGCCAGCGGCGCAAAATCCCGTTCATGTATCGCCAGTCCATGCTCTTGGACGCAGTTCCCATGACCGTCTTTTCGTATGCCAGGCGCAGGGCCTCGTTGTCAAAGCCCATCTCAAGCCAGGCCGCAATGTATTTCTGCTCCCGCTCCACCAACGGCCGCTGGGGCAGGTCCAAAAGGCGGATCAGCTCGCCCTCCCGGCTGCGCAGGCGCAGCAGCCGCTGCAGGTGTTCCTCCGCCCGCTCGGCGGTGTCCACACCCTCTCTGGCCCAACGGAACGCCTCCCGCCGGATCTGGGACAGGAAGGGTTTTCTCCCCGGCCCGTATTTGCGTTCCAGTTCCGTGGTGCACCAACCCACAATGAGTAGGATCACCTCCGGGGGCAAAGCCAGATGGTCAAACAGGGTATACAGCGTTTTCAGGTCTGCGGTGGACAGTTTTTTGCCCAGCCGCCGCTCCACCTCGTCCGCCAGGGCAGAGAAGGTCGACCCGGGACCGAGGGCCGCCGTAATGTCTTCCAGTGTATATTCCGGGGGCGGGGATTCTGCCTCGGCTACGGGCTGCGTACAGACCTGCGTCCGGGCTGTCAGCCCGCAGGCGGCCAGCTTATCCACCGCCCCCTGAATCCGGTTTTCGGGCCAGCCCAGGCCCTGAAGACTGCCCCGGCGCAGCAGGTACAGGTATACCAATGCCGCGTCCCCGTCTCCCAGTGCCAGAAGGCGATCCGCCGTCTCGCCGCTCAGGGACAATATGCTGTTGGGCAACAGATTGACAGGCTCCATGTGCTGACCCCCTTTCTCATCGTGTCATATCGCGCCACGGCTCGGCGCTTGTACCCATTTTACTCTAAATTTCCGCTTTCGTAAACAAGAAATCCGTCACAGCGACAAAATATCATAATTTTTGTAAAAATCGCAAATCTATTGTTTTTTCAAAGTGGAAAGTATGCTATAATACTTTTGAATATATGTGTACCCCCCTGATTGGGGGTCGCACAGAAAATACGGAGGGTCTGAACATGAAAAACAAAGTGACCGTTTCCATCGCCGGCCAGGAGTATACCCTGGTAGGCACCGAGGAAGAGAGCTACGTTCGCCAGATCGCCGCTCATGTGGATGATCAGGTGCGTCAGGTGGCCGACGCCGGCCGCATGTCCATGGTGGACAGCGCCCTGCTGGCCGCCGTCAACATCGCCGACCAGTACTTCAAGGAGCAGGCCTCCTGCGAGAATCTGCGCCGTCAACTGAAGGAAGCGCTGGAGGAATCCGCCCGTCAGAAGATGGAGCTGTCCGACGCCAAGCGTGAGATCTTCAAGCTGCAGAGCAAGCGCTGAGCCGTCGTGAGCAGTGCGGATGGACTGGAGTGAGGAACACAAACCAAGCAAATATAATTTGCTGTTTGTGTTCCGAGTCGGAGGGAAGCCGCGCGTCGCGAACAGGCGAGGCGTGACGACAGCCAAGCGCTGATCATACTTGCACACTCACAGTCCAAGGCCGGGGCCCCCTCCGGCCTTGGACATATGCCTTTTTCAGGAGGTAGTCCCTATGCTGGAACTGCTCTCTCCCGCCGGATCGCAGGAGGCGCTTGTCGCCGCGGTACAAAACGGTGCCGACGCGGTCTATCTGGGATTTGGAGATTTTAATGCCCGCCGCAACGCGAAGAACTTTTCCGAGGAAGAGGCTGCGGCGGCGGTTTCTTATTGCCATTTGCGGGGTGTAAAAGTCTTTCTGACCATGAACACCCTGCTCACCGACCGGGAACTGCCCGCCGCCGCCGAGCACGCTGCCAAGGCCAGCGACATGGGCGTGGACGCGGTGCTGGTGCAGGATCTGGGCGTGCTACGCATGCTGCGCCAGACGGTGCCCGATCTGCCCATCCACGCCTCCACCCAGATGAGCGTCCACTCTCTGGACGGCGTCAAAATGGCCGCGGATCTTGGCATCAGCCGGGCCGTACTGGCCCGGGAGCTGAGCTGGCGCGAGATCGAGCACATCTGCCTGCACTCTCCCATCGAGGTCGAGGTGTTTGCCCACGGCGCGCTGTGCATGTGCTATTCCGGTCAGTGCTTCTTCTCCAGCGTTATCGGTGGACGCAGCGGCAACCGTGGCCTTTGTGCCCAGCCCTGCCGTATGAAGTACGGTTGGAACGGCCGGGCCGACGAATATCCCCTGTCCCTGAAGGACATGTCCCTTGCCGGCCATCTGGAGCAGCTGCGCAAAATGGGGGTGGCCTGCGTCAAGCTGGAGGGCCGCATGAAGCGACCCGAGTACGTGGCCATCGTCACAGGTGTCTACTCCCGGGCCATCCGGGAGGGGAGGGAACCCACCGCCGAGGAGCTGGAGATGCTGCGTCAGGCATTCTCCCGGGACGGCTTTACCGACGGCTACTTCCGCAACAAGCAGGGCCCGGATATGTTCGGCATCCGCCGGGATGAAGCCGAACCCAAGGAACTGTTTGCTCAGGCTCGCTCCACCTATGAAAGCGGCGAAACCCGCAAGGAGCCGGTGCGTATGTACGCCATGATCCGCTCCGGCGAGCCCGCTCAGGTGGGCGTGGAGGACAAGGAGGGCCGGGTGGCCACCGTGTCCGGCCCCGTGCCAGAGGCCGCAGTCAATGTCCCCCTCACCGCCGAAAAGGTGGAAGGGCAGCTTGCCCGTACCGGCGGCACCCCTTACGCCTGCCAAAAGGTAACCGCCTATGTGGAGGACGGCCTCTCCCTGCCCCTGTCCGCTCTGAACGCCATGCGGCGCGAGGTACTGGAGCAACTCAGCGATCAGCGTATTGTCCTGCCTCATCGGGCAAAAACGCCCTTCAAGGCCGGGGTACGTTACGAAAATACCAAGCAGCCTCCCGTCTTCACCGTATCCGTGCGCACCGCCGATCAAATCAGCACCGATCTGCTGCGCCTGCAGCCCGCTCTGCTCTATGTCCCCGCTGAGGAGGGCGCCGCTCACCCGGACAAGGTGGAGCTGGCCCACAGCATGGGGGTCAAGGTCTGCGCCGTGCTGCCCCGGATCTTTTGGGACAGCGAACAACCCGCTGTGGAAAAGGATTTGAAAAAACTGCAGGAGCTCGGTGTGACCGAAGCTCTGGTCGCCACCCCCGGCGCCATTCAGCTGGCCCGGAACATGGGCTTTGCCCTGCGCTCGGACTTTGGTCTGGGCGTGTTCAACAGTCAAACTCTCAAAGAGCTGCGCCGGCTGGGCTTCCTCTCCGCCACCGCCTCCTTCGAGCTGCATTTGTCCCAAATCCGCGACCTGTCCAAGGCCATTCCCACCGAGCTGATCGCCTATGGGCGCCTGCCCCTGATGATCACGGAAAACTGCATCGTCCACAACCACAGCGGTCAGCATACCTGCGGCAACGTCAACCAGCTTACCGACCGCAAGGGGGAGCGTTTCCCCGTGGTCAAGGCCTACGGCTGCCGCAACGAAATCCTCAACGCCAAAAAGCTGTTTCTGGCCGACAAGCAGGCCGACTGGGCCAAGCTGGGCATTTGGGCCGCCCGACTGCACTTCACCACCGAAAACGCCACCGAATGCGTGCGCGTGCTGGAGCGCTATCTGGGCCGCGGCACCTTCGAGCCCAACGAGATCACCCGGGGACTATATTACAGGGCAGTCGAATAAGAAACGACCGAGCCGTCGCGAACAGCCCGGATGGACCGAAGCGAGGGTGCGAAACCGAAGATTTGTATGCCAAATCCGTTTCAAACCCGAGTCGTAGGGAAGCCGGGCGTCGAGAGCAGGCGAGGCGTGACAACTGACAAAAAACACCTCGCTTCGCAGCGCTGATATGAAACAATGAATGCAAAGGCGGTATGACCCTTATGGAACTAAAAATCAAAGCCCTGTCTTCCAAAATCGGAACGGATATCCCCGCACCCTTTTATGCCAGCGCCGGCGCGGCGGCCATGGATCTGCATGCCTGTGTGGATGATCCGGTGACCATCCCCGCCGGAGGAAGAAAAGTGATCCCCACCGGCATTGCCATTGCCCTGCCCTCGGCAGACTATGTCGCTCTTGTCTTTGCCCGCAGCGGACTGGGTATCAAGCACGGCATCGCCCCGGCCAACTGCGTGGGCGTCATTGACAGCGACTACCGGGGTGAGATCATGGTGGGACTGCACAATGCAGGGGATACCGACTACACCATCCAGCCCGCCGACCGCATCGCCCAGCTGATGATCACTCCGGTCGTCCAGGCCCAAATCACTATGGTGGATGAACTGGACGATACCGTTCGAGGTGCCGGCGGCTTTGGCTCCACGGGTAAATAAGATACGTGACATCGCAAAGGAGACATTTCTATGTGGCCTTTCGGCAAGAAAAAAGAAAAAGAACACACCCCCTCTCCCGAGGAACTACAGGTGCAGGAATTTGCCCAAAAGTTCCTGCCGGAGGAGTTTGTCCTTGTGGCCGTCACCGGTCCGGAGGGTACAGCAAGTGACCGGAAAGAAGATGAGCCCCTTTGGACCCTGTCCTGCCCTCTGACCGCCTGGATGGACGAGGATGACGCAGTGGTCACCACCGGCTCTGCCTCCCTGCAGATCCTGGCCGATGACCGGCTTCGCGACTACCTGCGCCACCATCTGCCCGGCAACTTTATCATCAAGGCCCGGGTCCGTCCCAGCAGGGAGGACGGCCTGTTCCAGCTGGTGGGTATGCCCGAACCCGGCTTTGATCCCGAGCTTAAGGCCGTTCTGGAGGAACAGGTCAAGCCCGTCACCCTGGAAACGGAGGATCTGGGTACCTTTACCCTGATCCGCCACATGAACTGGTTCGAGACCCAGATCGACTGGCTGGACCAGAGCGTTCAGCTCACCTTCAATCAGGACGAAGATCAGCAGGAAAGCCTTGCCACCGCCCGGGCCCTTTGGGCTGACTTGGACGGCTGGGATTCCCGTCTGCGCGCCTTTGCCGCCGACCGACTGCTTGACGCCGTCAACGAACAGGCAGAAGACCCTGTCTCACGTAACGAGCTGCTGGAAAGTCTCTGCCCGGAAGCTGTTCAGGTCAGCCCCAGCGGCACCTTTACCCTGTGGTACGGCAGCGACCTGTTCATCGGTCAGTCCGCCCGCGTTACGGGTACGCTGGAAACAGGTCCGGCGGATACCCAATTGGAGGATTGACCCATGAAACTGATCCTCGCCTCCCAGTCCCCCCGGCGGCGCGAGCTGCTGGAGCGCATGGGACTAACTGAATTTGAAATACGGCCCGCCGCGGGGGAGGAGAACGCCTCCCCCGATCTCACCCCCGCTCAACTGGTGGAGGAGCTGTCCCGGCAGAAAGCCCGGGAGATCGCCCTGACCGCAGAGGGGGATGATGTGATCATCGCCGCGGACACGGTGGTTGCTGCGGACGAACGGGTGTTGGGCAAGCCCCATTCCACCCAGGAGGCGCAGGAGATGCTCCGCTTTCTGTCCGGCCGAACCCACACGGTGTACACCGGTATTACCGTCCGCCGGGGCGAACAGGAGCTCACCCAATACGAGGCCACCCAGGTTCTGTTCCGTCCCCTGACCGAAGGGGAAATCGCCGCCTACGTCGCCACCGGGGAGCCCATGGACAAGGCCGGAGCCTACGGCATTCAGGGCCGGGGCTGTGTCCTTGTGGAGGGGATCCGGGGCGACTATTATAACGTGATGGGCCTGCCGGTGTGCCGGCTGGCGCTGATGCTGCGGGAATTTGGCATCGAACCTCTGTTGCGGGAGTGATAGTTTGAAACGATTTTTGCGTAATAACGGCGTGCTGCTCCTTCTGGCCGCCCTGCTCGTTTCCATTCTGATCGGTGTAGGTGGGAAAAAGCTGGGTGCCGACCCATTGAGCAATGCCCTCAATACCATAGCCACCCCCGTCCGAACCGGCATCAACGCCGTGATCAACTGGGCAGAGGGGCTATATGACTATGTGTTCCACTATCAGGATATGGAGCAGGAGGTTTCCGAGCTGCGCCGTCAGGTCGCCCGACTGGAGGACCGGGTCCGCCGGGGCCAGGAGGCCAGCCGGGAAAACGAACAGCTGCGGGCCCTGCTTCAGCTGCGGCAGAGCCGCCGGGACTTTGTCTTTGAGGCTGCCCGGGTCTCTGCCCATGGTACTCAGGGCTGGGAGTCCATCCTGACCCTGTCCCGTGGCTCATCCAGCGGCGTAGAAGTTAACGACTGCGTCATCACGGAAACCGGTGTGCTGGTTGGCGTGATCAGTCAGGTGGGCCTGAACTGGTCCACGGTAGATACGGTCATCAGCCCCAATATTGAAATGGGTGGTCTGGTCACCCGCGCCAACGCCTCCGGTATTCTGGAGGGAGAGCTGTCCCTGATGCAGCGGGGTCTGGTCAAGCTGTCCTACCTGCCTGTGGATACCGGCCTGATGGCCGGGGACGAAGTGACCACCTCCGGCCGGGGGGAGATCTTCCCCTCCGGCCTCGTCGTGGGTTCGGTGGAACAGGTCAAAACCGACCCCTCCGGCATGAACTGCTACGCACTGATCCGCCCTGCTGTGGAGCTGGGTGATTTGATCGAAGTGTTTATCATCAAGGAATTTGACATCATCGACTGAAAGGGGGAGCACCCGTGACCCGGCAGGACTGGCTTCGTAAATGGTTTTCCTATGCTCTGGCACTGCTTCCCGTGTGGTGGCTGGATGCCTATATCCTCAGCCGCTGGCCGGTCTTTGGTGTGACCCCTGTTCTTCTGCCCGTGGCAGTGACCGCCGTCAGCGTGCTGGAAGGTGTTTCCGGCGGTGCCGGCTTCGGCTTTTGTGCCGGACTTCTCTGGGCCACCTATCCGGGCGGTTACGGCAGTCGGGTGTTGCTGCTGACCGTGATGGGCATGTTCACCGGCGCTCTGGCCCAGTATGCTTTAGCCCAGACTCTGATGGGCTGTGTATTTTCTTCTGCGGCGGTTTTGGCCGCGCTGGAGCTGATTCGGGTTGCACAGGAACTGTTCTTCCTGCGTTCCCAGTTGCTGCCCGCCCTGTCCTCTGCCATCCCCCAGCTGCTGTGGACCCTGTGCTGGGTCCCTGTGGTATACGGAATCTTCTTCCGGGTCTTTACCCGTGTAGGCGGGGACCGTCTGGCTTAAATCCCAAAATCGGCAAAGGAAGTGTCCCATGGATTCTCGTCAATTTCACATCCGCTCCTGGTCCGTAGTCGCTCTCATGGGCGCCCTCCTGCTGACGCTGGGCGCCTTTCTCTACCGGACGCAGGTGATCCGGGGCGCGTATTACGCTGCCCTGTCCCGTCAGAAGATCTCCAACATCGAAGCGGTAGAGGCCGGCCGGGGCGATATTGTAGACACCTATGGCCGGGCACTGGTCACCAACCGGGTCAGCTATCAGGTCACCCTGGACACCTCCCGTATGGGCGATGCAGAAAACCGAAACCGCATCCTCACCGAGCTTGTACAGGTGTGTCTGGATTCCGGCATTACATGGTCAGATTCCCTGCCCATCACCCAGTCCTCTCCTTTTGAGTACACCACCGACGAGGTGTTCACTTACCGCACCACCGGTTCCGACGGCAAAATGGTATTGGCCACCACCCGCCTCTACCGGCTGGCCTCCGCCATGAAGTGGATCCAGCGGGAGGAGGGCAAAGCCACCGATCTGCCCACCGCCCCGGAGCTGCTGACACGTATGTATAACAGCTTCCAGTTGGAAGGCAGTAACCCAGAGCAGATGCGTGCCGTGGCCGGTGTGCTTTACGAGCTTTATCTGCGCTCCAAGGATATCAACCGCACCGCCTATATCTTTACCAAAGATGTGGATATGGACTTCATCACCCGGGTCAAGGAACGGGGTTTGGCCGGAGTGACGATCCAGCCGGTCTCCGCCCGGCAGTATAACACGGACTACGCCGCCCATCTTCTTGGCCGGGTAGGCCTGATGGACGCAGACGAATGGTCCCGTTATAAAGAAATCGATCTGGACGGAGATGGTCTGGGTGACTATCAGATGGATGACAGTATCGGCAAAGAGGGCGTGGAAAAGGTCTTTGAATCCTGGCTCCGGGGCCGGGCCGGTACCCGCAGCGTGGAGCTGAACGATAACGGGAAAGTTGTCAGCGAGGAGTGGATCAAAGCCCCCGAAGCAGGCAGCAGCGTCTGCCTCACGCTGGATCTGGATCTGCAGCGGGCCGTGGAGGACTCCCTTGCCAAGCGCATCCCAAACCTGTCTGGAAAAAACACCGAGGGCGCTGCCGCCGTTGTCATTGATGTAACCAACGGGGGCGTACTGGCCAGTGCCTCCTATCCCACCTTTCATCTGGCCACCTATTCCGCGGACTACAATGAAAACGCCACCAACCCCCTTAAGCCCCTTTACAACCGCGCCCTGCTGGGCACCTATGCCCCCGGTTCCACCTTCAAGCCCGTCACCGGCATCGCCGCATTGGAGGAGGGCATCATTACCCCCTCCACCCGCATTCTGGACACGGGCGTGTACCGCTATTATTCCAACGACGGTCCCCGGTGCTGGATCTACAACCAGAGCGGCGGCACCCACGGTCAGCAGACGGTGGCACAGGCCATCACAAACTCCTGCAACATCTTCTTTTATGACGTGGGCCGCCAGCTTGGCATTGAGCGGCTTCGTGAATATGCTCAGCTGTTTGGACTGGGTCAGAAAACGGGGCTGGAGCTTCCCGAAAGCACCGGCGTCATGGCCGGTCCGGAGTACACCGAATCCATGGGCGGCACCTGGTATCCCGGCAACACCCTCTCCGTAGCCATCGGCCAGGAGAGCAGTCAATTCACCCCCATTCAGCTTGCCAACTATGTGGCCACCCTGGTCAACGGCGGCACCCACTACCGGACCCATCTGCTCAAACAGGTGCGCTCTGCTGACGATACGCAGGTGGTTTATGAGTACGAGCCGGAGGTACTGGGCACCCTTGAATTGAAAGAAAAGAACCTGAACGCGGTGAAGGAGGGCATGCTGGCCCTGACGCAGGAGGGTTCTCTGGCCCGATATTTTCAGGATCTGGATGTAAAAGTGGGAGCCAAAACCGGCTCAGCCCAGGTCAGCGCCACCTCCAGTGAATCCAATGCCGTTCTGGTATGCTTCGCCCCTTACGACGACCCGGAGATCGCCCTGGCCCTTGTGGCGGAAAAGGGCGGTACCGGCTCGGAGCTGGGCGCCATCGCCGCAGACATCTTCCGCGCCTACTTCAGCACCCGCCAGACCCGGGAACAGGTAACGGCGGAAAATATACTGGTACAATAATGCAGTTTGTATTATAATAGTCCCAATGCAATCAAAGGAGAGATCTTACTATGGCAGAAAACTGTACACACGATTGTTCCACCTGCAGTGCAAACTGCGGTGATCGCACCGCCCCTCAGGACCTGCGGGCCCCGGCCAATCCCCACTCCAATGTGAAAAAGGTCATTGCCGTGGTCAGCGGCAAGGGCGGCGTGGGCAAAAGCACCATTACCGCCTCTCTGGCCGTGGCCATGGAGCGCCGGGGCAAAAAAGTAGGCGTTCTGGACGCGGACATCACCGGTCCCTCCATCCCCAAGGCCTTCGGCCTGCACGAGCGGCTCACCGGTGGGGACGAGGGTATGTATCCCGCCCGCACCCAGACTGACATTCAGGTGGTTTCCCTGAACCTGCTCACCGAGAACGAGACCGACCCCGTCATCTGGCGCGGCCCGGTCATCGCCGGCGTGGTCACCCAGTTCTGGACCGAGACTGTCTGGGGTGATGTGGACTACCTGTTTGTGGATATGCCTCCCGGCACCGGCGATGTGCCCCTGACCGTGTTCCAGTCCCTGCCCGTGGACGGCATCATCGTGGTCACCTCCCCTCAGGAGCTGGTGGGTATGATCGTGACCAAGGCTGTGAATATGGCCCGGATGATGAACATCCCCATTCTGGGCCTGGTGGAGAACTACAGCTACTTCCAGTGCCCCGACTGCGGCAAGAAGCACGCCATCTTCGGCGAAAGCAAGCTGGATGAGACGGCAAAGGAGTTGGGTCTGCCCATTCTGGCCCGCCTGCCTATGGATTCCACTCTGGCTCTGGCCTGCGACAATGGCCTTGTGGAGGGCATCCCCCAGAACTATCTGGAGCCCGTAGCCGAACTGCTGGACAAATAAGTTCGGCCTCCTTGTGTATTTCCAATCGTTGACATCTAAGTGGAAAAAGGCTACAATGACAATAATGATTTTTACTGGAGAGGAGGTATGACCTTGGAGCGCATCGCAATAATGACCGACACCAACAGCGGCATGACCCCGGAGGAAGCCCGTCAGGCGGGTGTGGCTCTGCTGGCCATGCCTTTCACCGTGGATGACCGCCCCTGTCTGGAACATCTGGACCTGTCTCAGGAAGAGTTTTACCGCCTGCAGACCCAGGGCGCATCCATTTCCTCCTCCCAGCCCGCCCCCGCCGACCTGTTGGCAATGTGGGATGAGCTGTTGGAGGCCAATGACTATGTGATCTATATCCCCATGACCAGTGGACTCAGCGGCTCCTGCGCCACCGCCACCGCCCTTGCTCAGGACTACGACGGCAAGGTGCTGGTCGTGGACAACTGCCGCATCTCTGTGCCCCTGAAACAGGCCGTGCTGGAAGCCATCCACCTGCGCAACGCAGGAAAGACCGCCCGGGAGATCGTGAATCGGCTGATGAAAAAAGCCCTTGAGTCCCGCATCTATATTACGGTGGAGGATCTGAGCTTCCTGAAGAAAACCGGCCGTATTACCCCAGCCGTGGCCGCCGTTGGCACAGTGCTGAATATCAAGCCCGTAATGAAGATCCTGGACGGCAAGTTGGATATGCACCGCAAAGTGCGCGGCATGAAGCAGGCCCGGCAAACCATGCTGGAGGCTATCCACGCCGATCTGGCGGGCGAGTTTGCCGGCAAAAAGGTCATCATCGCCGCCGCCTACTCCGGCAACCGGACAGAGGGCGAGGCATGGGCCGACGCCGTCCGTCAGGAATTTTCCGCCTATCCCTTCATGTCTGATCCGCTTCCTCTGAGCATCGGCTGTCACGTTGGCCCCGGCGCTTTGGGCGCGGCCATCTTTACCGACATTGACGATTAAAAAACATCCCAAATCCACTAGGATTTGGGATGCTTTTTTGTCCACACACGGTTAAATAACGCGCCCAATAACAAAATGGTTCCGCACAGATAAAGCCACAACAGCAGGATGATAATGGATGCCAGCGACCCGTACAGCAGGGAATAGCGCGAGGACATACCGATAAACCACGAAAACGCCCCCGATGCCACCACCAGCGTCGCAGAACACAGCAGTGCACTGACCAGCATCGGGCCCCGGCGCACCTGCACTTTTGGTGTTCCCAGCCGGTAGACCGCCAGCACCAACAGCATCACAAAGCAGAACAGCAGCACATATCGCATCCACCGCCACAGCCCGGACAGGACGGAAAGATTCAGCATTGCAGCAAGCTGTCTGGGTATGATCCCGGCCAGCCAGCGCAAAAACCAGTCCCCGGTGAAGATGACCACCACCGACAGATGCACCGTGATCAGAAAAAGCAGCGAAAACAGCACGCTCACCGCAATGCGCCGTATCCCCGTATCTCTGGGGTGCTCATAGATCTCATCCATGGTGTCCAGCAGCACCCGCAGAGCAGCGGAGGCGGAGAGGATCACCGCAGGAATCGCGGCATAGAGCAGAGCAGAGGACCGGCTTTGGGACACATATTCCACATACTCTCCCACCAGCTCCAGCGCCTGTTGAGGGAGCACCCGGTCCAGAGACTGCAGCAGCGCCTGAATGTCCACATGGGCCAGACTCACAAACCCGTTGACACACAGAATCAGGGGAAACACCGACAGTACAAAGAAATAGGCCAGCGCCCCTGCCGCCCGGACCACATTGTGCCGGCCATAGAGCCGGTATATTTCTTTTATCAGGTCCAGCACCGCACCCATACGCAGCCCCCCTTTTCTCTTAGTTTACCACTTTCAGCGCCCCAAAAACAGAAAAACCCGTCTGCAAAGCAGACGGGTCTGATTCTGTCAGATCACTTAGCCCAGCTTGTTCAGCTTCAGGGTCATGGCGCTCTTCTTGTTAGCGGCATTGTTCTTGTGCAGCAGCCCCTTGGCAGCGGCCTGATCCACCGCCTTGACGGCCACCTTGTAAGCGACATCGGCCTCGCTGCGGTTGCCTTCCGCCACCGCGGCGTCAAACTTCTTGATGTCGGTCTTCAGCGCGGACTTAGCGGCCTTGTTCTGAGCGGCCTTGGTCTCGTTGACCAGCACACGCTTCTTGGCAGACTTAATATTCGGCAAACCAAACACCTCCTCCGAATGATTTCAAAATTGTGCACAGTATTCCCGTGCAGATATGTATTTTAACACCCGGCTCCAAAAAAATCAACTGTTTTTTCACTTTTTTTCAAAGATTTCGGATAGTTTTTTCCACAGCGCAAAAAATAGGGGCAAAAGGCGCAAAGCGCTACAATATCTTGGGTTTGGAGGAATGACTGTCATGTGGAAACAGCGCACGGATCTGGCCTTGGAGGCCAAAGAACTGTGGCAGGAGTCGGCATCTCAGCAGACAAAGCTGGAGGGAGTGGAGGCCCGGGAGGACAACCGGGAGGGCTTTCACGTGGACACGGTGCGGGTATTGGACCGGCGTGGGGAACAGGCATTGGGCAAGCCGGCAGGCACCTATGTCACCCTGACGCTGGACGGCCTGAAGCGCCGGGAAGAGGACGCCTTTGGCCGTGCGGCCCGGGCCATCGCCGGTCAGCTGCGCCCTTTGTTGGGTAACCTTGCGGAGGATGCCCCGGTACTGGTGGCGGGACTGGGCAACCGGGCCATCACCCCGGATGCCATCGGCCCTCTGGTCCATCAGCACACCATGGTCACCCGCCATCTGGTAGAGCAGATACCCGAGCACTTCGGCTCCTTCCGCCCGGTGGCCTCCCTGTCGGCGGGGGTGCTGGGCACCACAGGGGTGGAGAGCGGTGCCCTCATCCGGGCGGTGTGCGATGCCATCCGCCCCGCCTGCGTCATCGCGGTGGATGCGCTGGCCTCCCGGTCTCTGCACCGGGTATGCCGCACGGTACAGCTGGCAGACACGGGCATCGTCCCCGGTTCCGGGGTGGGCAACCACCGCAAAGCCCTGAACCGGGAGACCCTCGGTATCCCGGTCATCGCCGTAGGCGTGCCCACAGTGGTGGACGGCGCCACTCTGGCCATGGACCTGATGGGCCATGAGGAACCACCGGAGCTTGCCAAGGGTGTGGAAAACCTCATGGTCACACCCCGGGACATTGACAGTCAGGTATCAGACCTTGCCAAGGTGGTGGGCTTTGGCATCAATCTGGCCCTCCACGATGGATTGAGCGTGGAGGATGTGGAACTGTTTTTGAGCTGAGGCTTTCGCCCTGCGGCCCCCCCAGCCGCCTTACGGATATGGCGTACCCCTTGCGGGTGCATCGGCCCCTACGCAAAAGTTAAGTTTGTGAGTATGCGTAGGGCCCGGTGCCCTCACCGGGCCGCGGGCGGGTCTTGGACCCGCCTCTACGGTTAAAAACAAACCACCACAGCTTGCACGGGCAGGCGCAGAAATTAAATTGCGCTGCACCACCAATTTTTGATGGCACCAGGGGCCGGTCGCCCCGGATTAAACGGCAAACGCCACTCAAATTTCGCGCGCCGGAAACACTGGAGCCAAAACAGGGATGCGTTCCCCGTAACGGGGGTCCGGGGGCCGGACAGCATATGAAACGAGGCGGACACGCCGAAGTTTCATCGTGTCCGCCCCCGGCGATTTTCAAGGTGAATTGGCTCGAAGAGCCAAG
>SVLE01000017.1 GCA_015068065.1 Oscillospiraceae bacterium
TTTATACTGCAGTTTACCCCCATTTCCCGTTCCTACACCAGCAGTATCACCGAGGACAGCGTCATCCCCGAGCCTCTGCAGTATAAGGCGCGCAACGTGTGGGATGCACCTAAGCGTATTGAGGAGTGCGTAGCGCTGCTGAAGGCGCGGCGGGAGCTGGAACCCGAACTCCCCTGCTATGCCTATGAGTACCATTTCTGGCGCGCCCAGATGCGTGACCCCGGTCTGATGGATATCAGCCGCCGGGTGTACGAAGATGTACGATCCCTGAAATTGCTGGATATTCAGGGCTATCTGCAGGACGGCACCAACCGGCACTTCTTCCCCCACGGCTTCCAGCAGTTCATCTTTGCCGAAGCGCTGATGAATCGGGACTGTGATTACGAGGAAATGAAGGCGGATTATTTCAGCCACCTGTACGGCGAGGACTGGAAGCAGGTCGTGTACTATCTGCAGGGCATTTCCAACGCCTTTGGAGAGAAGTATATGGCCGGCGAGGACAGTGCCGACCCCGCCCGAGGCACTCACTACAACCCTGCTCGGGTGCAGGAACTGATGAAGGTGGAGGAACTTGCCGCCGTGGCTCGGGAGCTGGCCGCCAAGCACCGCCGGATGCCCCATCGTGTGCAGAATCTTGCTTACCGTCTGCTGGAACGCCATGCGGAGTACTGCCAGAAGCTGGCGCCTGTCTTGGTTGCCAAGTGTCAGGGCTTTGACAAGCTGGCGGTGGAGAAGATCAAGGAATTTGCTGCCGACTTCGGCAAGCACGATTATGAACTGGAGCGCTGGATCGATTTCGGCCTGGCCATTCGTACCCTCGAGGTGCTTGCAAGACAGATGCCTGTCATCGAATATTAAGCATAAAAAATCACCGCTCCATGGAGCGGTGATTTTTTATAAGGTTAATTACTTGCCGCAGAACTCTTTGGCGACCTCAACAATATGGTCGGCGCACAGACCGAACTGCTTGAGCAGAGCGGCAGCGGGGCCGGAGTGACCGAACTCGTCGTTCACGCCGATGCGGCACACGGGGGTGGGGCACTTCTCGGCCAGGCAGCCGCAGACAGCCTCGCCCAGACCACCGATGACGTTGTGCTCCTCACAGGTGATGATCTTGCCGCACTCCTTGGCGGCCTTGAGTACCAGCTCCTCGTCCAGAGGCTTGATGGTGTGCATGTTGATGATGCGGGCGGAGATGCCGGCCTCGGCCAGAGCCTTGCCGGCCTCGATAGCCTCAGCGACCATCAGGCCGTTGGCGATGATGGCGACATCGGTGCCGTCCTGAATGACCTCGCCCTTACCCATCTCGAACTTGTAGTTGTTCTCGTCGTGGAACACGGGGACGGCGGCGCGGCCAAAACGGATGTAAACGGGGCCGACATATTCGTAAGCGGCCTTGACCATGGCTTTGGCCTCCACATCATCGGCGGGGGACATAACCACCATGCCGGGGATGGAACGCATCACAGCGAAGTCCTCGCAGCACTGGTGGGAAGCACCGTCCTCACCAACGGAGATACCGCCGTGGGTAGCACCGATCTTCACGTTCAGGTGGGGGTAGCCGATGGAGTTGCGGATCTGCTCAAAGGCGCGGCCGGCGGCAAACATGGCGAAGCTGGAAGCGAAAGGAACCAGACCCATGGTGGAAGCGCCGGCGGCAACAGCAATCATGTTGCCCTCGGCAATGCCGCAGTTGAAGTGACGGCCGGGATAGGCCTTTTTGAAGATGCCGGTCTTGGTGGCGCCGGCCAAGTCGGCGTCAAAAACGATCAGGTTGTCATGCTCGGCGGCCAGCTCGGTCAGCGCGTTGCCGTAGCTGTCGCGGGTCGCGATCTTCTTCACATCTGCCATTTTACATCGCCTCCACTTCTGCCAGCTGGGCCTTCAGTTCGGCCATAGCCTGAGCGTATTCCTCGTCGTTGGGAGCCTTGCCGTGCCAGCCGGCATTGTTTTCCATAAAGCTGACACCCTTGCCCTTGACGGTCTTCATGATGATGGCAAAGGGTTTGCCCTTGGTGGCCTTGGCCTGAGCAAAGGCAGCCTCCAGCTCGTCAAAGCTGTGGCCGTCCACCACGGCGATCTCAAAGCCGAAGGCCTTGAGCTTTTCGTCGATAGGATAGGGGC
Source organism: Oscillospiraceae bacterium (assembly GCA_015068065.1). Lineage (GTDB taxonomy): Bacteria > Bacillota > Clostridia > Oscillospirales > Oscillospiraceae > Lawsonibacter. The sequence continues at coordinate 2,125 of SVLE01000017.1, forward strand.
TCATCACGTCGGCAACGGCACCGTCGATCTGCAGACCGTTGTTGTCGATGATGGCGCAGAAGTTGTCCAGATTGTAGTGAGCGGCGAACATGCAGGCCTCCCACACCTGGCCTTCCTGGATCTCACCGTCACCCAGCAGGGTGTACACGCGGCAGTCCTTGCCCTGGTACTTGGCGGCCAGAGCCATGCCGGCGGCGGCGGAGATGCCCTGACCCAGAGAACCGGTGGACATATCCACACCGGGGGTCTCGTTCATGTTGGGGTGGCCCTGCAGATAGCTACCGATGTGGCGCAGGGTGGGCAGATCCTCCACGGGGAAGAAGCCCTTGTGAGCCAGAGTGGCGTACAGGCCGGGGGCGGTGTGGCCCTTGGACAGAACAAAGCGGTCACGGTCCTCCCACTTGGGATTCTTGGGATCCACGTTCATCTCCTTGAAGTACAGGTAGGTGAACGCTTCGGTGGCGGACAGGCTGCCGCCGGGATGGCCGGCCTTGGCACCGTGAGTACCCTCGATGATACCCATACGTACCTTGCAGGCGGTGGCCATCAGCTGCTTTTTCTCGCTGATCGTCATGCGGTATGCTCCCTTCGATGTCAATGTTGTAATCGAATTTGTCGCGCGGATTTTGTCCGCAAGCTCCAATATCTGACTCATTATAAAACATTTGGGGAAAAAGCGCAAGGGCGGGGGGAATGAAGTTCACAAAAAAAGGGAGAAAATATTGGGTATTTTGACGTTGTAATCACCGGGGCCACATGATAGAATGAAGAAAAGCAAAGGAGGTTTTGCTATGAGTTGTGAAATTCAGGTCGGCTACGGCCGAAAGGATATTATGCCCATCGGCTCCATCGAGATGGGCGGTCTGGGCAATGGCCCCCACCGCAAGTCCAACAATGCGTTCGACACCCTGTTTGCCACCTGCATCGCCATTACCGACGATCGGGATCAGACCCTTTTGGTGATTACCACGGATCTGTGCCACTCCATGCAGGGGGTGACGGCGGATGCCCGTAAAATCATTACCGCAAAAACCGGTATTCCTGGTGACCACATCATGATCTCCGCAACCCACACCCACGCAGGTCCCGACGTGTGGAATCCCGGCCCTCAGACGGTGAATGACTATCTGGAGCAGTGTGCGGTCAAGATCGCCAATGCGGCCTTTGCTGCTCTTGAGGATCGCAAGCCTGCCCGTATTTACACCGCCATGAAGCAGGTTTCCGGCCTGAATTTTGTCCGCCACTACAAGCGTGCGGACGGCACCTGCGGTGCGACACAGACTCCGGAAAATCCCTGGGTCGGCCACATGACCGAGCCGGATACCCGTATGCGCATTGTGCTCTTCAAGCGGGAAGAGGGGAAGGATATTCTGATGATGAACTGGCAGGCCCATCCCTGCTACACCGCGGACCGCTATGATGCTTTGGATCTTTCTGCGGACTACATCTCCGTTGTGCGCAGCTATCTGGAAATCATGCTGGACTGCAAGTTTGCCTTCTTCCAGGGTGCCTGCGGCAATCTGGTGACCCGCAGCAAGATCAAGACAGAATACAGCGAACGTGAGATGGTTCCCTACGGCAAGCGCCTGGGTGACGAGGCCATCTCTATGCTGAGCCACCTGAAGGAGATTCAACCCGCACCCCTGCAGTTTATCCAGCGTCAGTACCCCTGCCCCGTGGAGCACAGCACTGACGTGGAGAAGGAGCAGGCTACGGAGCTGTGGAACTACTGGCTGGAGACCGGTGATATGAGCAAGTGCGCTCCCTGGGCCGCGAAGTTGGGATATCAGTCCGTCTATGTGGCTCGCGCGGTTCTGGAGCGTCTGGGTCTGCCCAAGCATCATGAGATCGAGTTGAACGCCATCCGTCTGGGTGAGCTGGCCTGGGCCACCGTTCCCGGCGAGATGTTCGATACCTGCGGTGCCTACGTCAAGGACAATTCCCCTGTGGAGAATACCATCATGATGCCCTACTGCAACGGCGCTTACGGCTACTTCCCCACCATTCAGGCCATTGACTACGGCTGTTATGAGGCGGCCACCCGAAAGTACGCCAGAGGCGCCGCCGAGGAGATGGCGGAGAATCTGGTGGAGATGCTCCGCGAACTGGACAAATAAAATGTGTAAAAAACTGCCCGACCTCTCGGTCGGGCAGTTTTTTATGTTGTTCAGCGCAGGTTGCGCAGCTCCGGGCTGGTGATGGCGGTGATATCCAGCAGATCCAGTTTAGGCTCGTCGGTGCTTTCAATGTAATCGGCGATGTCTGCAAAGGTCTGCATAAAGACAGAGTGGTTGCGCATGCCGGCGGCACGGACGAAGAACAGATCCTTGGTCTGCTCACAGCGCTCCATCAGAGACAGACGGGCGACCTGACGGGCACGGGCGATGGGAGCGATTTTTTTCTGGTCGCCATTCTGGGTCAGATCGTAGATTTTCAGGAAGGCCAGCCAGTCTTCTGCCAGTACCTGATAGTTCTGGCACTCGTAGGCCATTCTGCGGGCCATATCCTGATCGCAGCCGGGGGTGCGGATCGCTTTTTCAAAGATGGCCAACGCCTCTTTGGCCATGGAGGCCACAGAGTACATCACACGTTCGTAATCCCAACGGCGGGGGAGTATGGCCATGGACAGGAGAGAGCCGGGGAAGTGGCGGGGATAGGGCTCGTCCTTGTTGAAGTAACAGGTTCTGTAATAGGACATGGCGATCAGAGCTCCAGAAGTGGACAGCACGCCCTGAGAGGGAGCCTCCGGATCATGGCGGGCCTTGCGGTTCTCGGTGATCCAGTTCACCAGGCGGAAGGCGTGTTCTACCTCGTCCTGCATGGGGGCGAAGTGGCGGGCCACATAGCGCTCGGTCGCATCATCTACAGTGCCGGTGCCTTCAAAGTTCCAGGCGTAGTCGCCAAAGCAGTCGTGGACGCGGTCATAGCTCTTGTCCCACATGGAGTATAGATAGTGGCCCTCGCAGCATTTGGAGTTGTGGCTGATTTCAGCCATGATCTGGATGTTGCGCAGAGGGTTGGTAAGCAGACTCCAGATATGGTAGCCGTTCCAGGGTGAGGTAAAGGACCGCAGACCAAGCTCGTCGGGCATGACGTGGAAGTCCAGGATTTCCTTCACGTCCGAATACCACCACCAGTCCAGAACAAGGACATCACGCAGACCTTCTTCGATAATGCGGACCATGAACTTATCGGCAACATAACCCAGTTTGGATTGCTTGCCTGCCAGCATATCATGGGCGATCATGACGGACTTCATGCCCTTTTCCTTCAGGTGCTTCAGTACCTTGATGGAATGCTCGATGAACAGCTCGGAACGCTCTTTTTTCCGACATTCGGGGCACTGACACCAGGCGTGGCTGAGGGAGTAGGGATCCTCGGGGTTTATGCCGTACCCATCCTCCACCTCGTCCAGCAGAACGTTAAAATAGTAGATTTCGTTGGGAAGCAGATATTCGTCGATGATCTGGTCATAGATGGAGAACAACAGATCATAGGTTTCGTCACAGCTGGTGCAGAAGCTGGTGGGATTGGGGGTGCCGTCCTCATCCTTGGGGGCAACTTCGGGCAGCATGCGGGGGAAGAGGGTGTTGTGACCCAGAGAGTTGATGCCGGGGATCACATCCATGCCCCGGTCCTTGGCGTAGCGCACCAGCTCGCCAAACAGGTTGTCGCGGTAGATGGGGGGCAGGGTCTCGTAGTCATACCACTTGTCTTCGGAGGGGGACCAGTACTTGACGGTCATGGGGGTTTTTAGTTGGGGATACTTTTTCAGGGGGAGGTACAGATACTCGGCCACCCGGCCGTCATACTGAACGCCCCAGCAGCCGTACAGGGCGATACACAGGTTGTTGATTTTCTTTTCGGCCAGAGCGTCGATCATGTCCAGCCAGTCCTGCCGCTCCATCATGTTGGAGCCGTAGCGGCATTCTTCCTTATAGCCACGGAAGGGGGCGTCCGGCCAGTCCAGTACTTCCACAGCGGGGATGACGGCGCTGCGGTCGGTCCAGCGGCACATCTGACGGAAGGAGAGCACACCGTAGAACAGGCCTGACTCACCAAAGCCGGTGATGGTGACGCCGGCGGCGCTGACACGAATGCGGTAGGATTCTTTTTCGTTCTTCACTTCAGCGGGGGCGGTGCCCAGCTCCAGAGTGACGGGCAGACCGTCTTCGGCAAAGCAGTCTTCACCGCATGTCTGGGTCAGAAATGCCTGCATGGTCTCTGCGGCGGTTTTTGCCGGGCCCTTCTGGGCGGCGGGGGCACGGAACTGGAATTTTCTGTCGTTGGTCAGCACCAGAGGCTGATCGTTCAGAGCGGTTACCTGCTGGGGGACGGGACAAATCAGGGTTTTGATATCTTTCGGCGTGTACATGGAGAACCCCTCCTTTTTTGCGGTAAGGTAATTATAACGCTTTCCAATATCGGTTTCTTTCAAAATTTTGGCTTGGTTTATCAAAATCTTGGTATTTTTTAAGACACAAAACAATCTTGGATAGGAAAATGAAAAAATGTTTTTTGAAATATTGCCTTGTGAAACGGGGCGTGATATGCTTTTTTAAAAGTATTCACAGTACAGAGGTGATTTGTTGTGCAACTGCCGCATTTTTCACTATCCAGATTTGGTGTAATCAATGTCGTGGACCGGAAACGCGTCCAACCGGAGGAAATCATCAGTGCCTATGAGTTTGAATTTTATACCGAGGATTATACCGGCGGAACACTGACGGACGGACGCTTTCGACCGGCACGGACGGGTCAGTATAACCTGTACAGGCCGGGTCAGCGTCAACAACTGGTGCCCCCTTATAAGTGTTATTACCTGAATGTCGTCACCGCTGACTCGGAGCTTTGTGATTTTTTGGAACACCTTCCGGAAAGTGGACCGGTCTGGAATATGGATGCGGTAGTGGAGCTGGTGCGGGATATGATGGCAACGCAGGACAAAAACTCGCTGGAGGGACGCATGTGGGTGGAGAGCTGTGCGTGCCGCATCCTGTCTTTGCTGGCTTCTCAGCGGCTGACCGGTGAGCCGGAGGGACAGGGAGCATTTCTGCACAGAGAGGAATTGATGGAGGCGGATCGGTATATCCGTGAGAACCTGGCGCAGGACCTTTCTTTGGAGCGGCTGGCGCAGATATGTAATCTGGACCCGACCTATTTTCACAAGCTGTATACCAGTGCTTACGGAAAAACACCGGCACAGCGGGTGCTGGCGCATCGGATCACGGCGGCCAAGATCGCCCTTGTGGAGGGAGAACTTTCTCTGAGTGAGATCGCTGCCCGGTGCGGGTTTTCCTCCCACTCCTACTTCAGCAGCAAATTCAGACAGGTCACCGGAAAGACGCCGACTCAGTACAGAGATGCGCTGACGGATCGTCTGAAAAAATGATTTTTGCGGGCTGAGTCTTCAAAGCGGTATAAAGCCCTCTGATTTACAGATAATAGCATCGTAATTTGTAAAACAAGGAGCTTGATATAGATGAAAGCAACAGGAATCGTGCGGCGAATTGACGATCTGGGCCGTGTTGTTATTCCCAAAGAGATTCGCCGCACCATGCGTATCCGCGAGGGCGACCCGCTGGAGATCTACACCGACAAGGAAGGTGGGGTCATCTTTAAAAAATACTCCCTGATGGGCGGAGTGACCGAATTTGCCGGACAGCTGTGCGAGACCATCAACCGCACCTGCGGTCAGCTTTGTGTGATTACCGACCGGGACAGCTGTATTGCTGTGGCCGGAGTGCCCCGCAGGGAACTGATGGATAAGCCAATCTCTCACGAACTGGAAGAGCTGATGGAGGGGCGGCAGATCTATCAGTACAAAGAGGGGGCGCGAATCAAGCTGTGCGCGGAAACGGACAAATATGTGGTCCTGACCGCCGCACCCATTCTTTCTGAAGGGGATGTGCTGGGCAGTGTGCTTCTGGCGGGCGGGGAAGATGCTCCCGCCCCGGGCGAGGTAGAGTACAAGCTGGTCCAGGCTGTGGCAGGTTTTTTGGGACGGCATATGGAAAGCTGAAACAATGCGGCGGAGCTGAGATCCGCCGCATTATTTTATTCTTAAAGAGCTACAATTAAATGGCTGTGGAGACTCAAATAAAAAACATGATTTACATTGTGCGCAAATGTGGTATGATGAGTTTGAAATCAAAAGTGTGTTGATATTGACCACTTTTGCCGGGAAATATACATACAAAATTAGCCGATTTGTGCATCGGCTCAAAATGAAAACAGGAGGAATTTATTATGAGCAAGTATCTTGAGCGAGTACTGGAAGCCACCAAGGCAAAGAACGCCAACGAGCCTGAATTCCTGCAGACTGTGGAAGAGGTTCTGACCTCTCTGGCCCCCGTGATCGAAGCCCACCCCGAATACGAGAAGGTCGCCCTGCTGGAGCGCATGGTCGAGCCTGAGCGTGTGATCGAGTTCCGCGTGACCTGGATGGATGACAACGGCCAGTGGCAGGTTAACCGTGGCTACCGCGTGCAGTACAACGGCGCCATCGGTCCCTACAAGGGCGGTCTGCGTTTCCAGTCCAACGTGAACCTGTCCATGATCAAGTTCCTGGGCTTTGAGCAGACCTTTAAGGATGCTCTGACCACCCTGCCCATCGGCGGCGCCAAGGGCGGTTCCGACTTCGATCCCGCCGGCAAGTCCGACGCGGAGGTCATGCGTTTCTGCCAGGCCTTCATGACCGAGCTGTATCGTCACATCGGTCCCGATGTTGACGTGCCCGCCGGCGACATGGGCGTGGGTGCCCGCGAGGTTGGATATCTGTACGGCCAGTACCGCCGCATCGTCGGTGCTTTCAAGAACGGTGTCATCACCGGTAAGGGTCTGCCCTTCGGCGGCTCCCTGATCCGTCCCGAGGCCACCGGTTACGGCGCTGTGTACTACCTGAACGAGGTTCTCAAGCACGAGAACGACAGCATCGAGGGCAAGCGCATCGCTATCTCCGGCTTCGGCAACGTGGCCTGGGGTATCGTGAAGAAGGTCGCTGAGCTGGGCGGCAAGGTCGTCACCCTGTCCGGTCCCGATGGCTACATCTATGATGCCGACGGTCTGGTGACCGAGGAGAAGATCGACTACATGCTGGAGATGCGCAACTCCGGCCGCAACAAGGTGCAGGACTATGCCGACAAGTTCGGCGTGCCCTTCTTCGCCGGCGAGAAGCCCTGGGGTCTGGGCTCCGACAAGGTGGACATCATCATGCCCAGCGCCATGCAGAACGACGTTCACTTGGATTCTGCCAAGAAGATCGCCGCTTCCGGCATCAAGTACTACATCGAAGTGGCCAACATGCCCACCACCAACGACGCCCTGGAGTTCCTGAAGGAGCAGAAGCACATGATCATCGCTCCCTCCAAGGCTGTTAACGCCGGCGGCGTGGCCGTCTCCGCTCTGGAGATGAGCCAGAACTCCGAGCGTCTGGTTTGGGAGGCCGAGGAAGTGGATGCCAAGCTGAAGAGCATCATGAAGAACATCCACGACTCTTCCGCCGCCGCCGCGGAGCGCTACGGCCTGGGTTACGACCTGGTGGCCGGTGCCAATATCGCCGGCTTCCAGAAGGTCGCCGATGCCATGATGGCTCAGGGTGTGTTCTAATTTAAAACCGCACATGCAAACAGCGAGCCGGGGCAATCGCCCCGGCTCGCTTTACTTTGAAAGAGAATAAAAGCACGGGCGTGTATGCATTGCATACACGCCCGTGTTCTTTATGAAGATGGAGAAGTCAGTTCTGGGACTGACTCAGATAGGCCGCGCGGCCGGACTCGTAAAGGTTGTTGCCTTCGCAGTCAATGATGACGAACAGGGGCATTTCTTCCACGTACAGCTTGCGCAGGGCCTCTGCACCCAGATCCTCGTAGGCGATCATCTCCGCCTTTTTGATGCACTTGGCCAGCAGAGCGCCGGCACCGCCGATGGCACCGAAGTACACGCCGGAATACTGCTTCATGGCGTCCACAACCTCGGGCAGGCGGGCGCCCTTTCCGATCATACCACGGGCACCCACACTCATCAGAGTGGGAGCGTAGGCATCCATACGGCCGCTGGTGGTGGGGCCGGCAGAGCCGATGACCTGACCGGGCTTGGCGGGGGTGGGACCAACATAGTAGATGGTGGCGTCCTTGGGGTCGAAGGGCAGGGACTCGCCCTTGGCGAGGCTCTCGCACATGCGCTTGTGACCGGCGTCACGGGAGGTGTAGATAGTACCGGTTAGGTAGACGGTGTCGCCCGCCTTCAGGGTACGGGCCAGCTCCTCGGTCAGAGGCAGAGTAATATGCTTTTCCATTTACAGCACCTCCGTCTTGTGGCGGGTCACGTGGCAGTTGATGTTGATGGCGCAGGGCATGCCGGCGATGTGGGTGGGCAGAGTCTCAATGTTCAGGCCAATGGCCGTGGTACGCCCGCCGAAGCCCTGAGGACCGATACCCAGTGCGTTGATCTTGTCCAGCATCTCTTTTTCCAGATCCGCATAGAAGGGATCGGGATGACGGACATCCAAAGGACGCATGATGGCCTTTTTAGCCAGCAGAGCCGCCTTGTCGAAGGTGCCGCCGATACCCACACCCACCACAATGGGGGGGCAGGGGTTGGGACCGGCCGCCTCTACGGTCTCGATGATAAAGTCCTTGATACCCTGCAGGCCGGCAGAGGGCTTGAACATGCGGATAGCGCTCATGTTCTCACTGCCGAAGCCTTTGGGACCCAGCGTGATCTTCACCTTGTCGCCGGGGACGATTTCGGTGTAGAGCATGGCGGGGGTGTTGTCTCCGGTATTGCCCCGGCGGACGGGGTCGGCCACCACGGACTTGCGAAGATAGCCGTTGGTATAGCCACGACGCACGCCCTCGTCCACAGCTTCACGCAGGTCGCCATCCACAAAATGTACGTCCTGACCGATTTCCAGGAACACACAGGCCATGCCGGTGTCCTGACAGATGGGCACGTTCTCCGCGTCGGCGATATTGTAGTTTTCGATGATGTTGTCCAGCACGCCCTGAGCAATCTGGCCGTCCTCACAGGCACGGCAGGTCTCAATGGCACACTTCACGTCACCGGGCAGATGGGTATTGGCTTCAATGCACAGACGCTCCACCACGTCGGTGATCTGATTCACACTGATCTCACGCATGGTCGGAGCCTCCTTATCTCTCGTGCCGGGCATACTGGGGCAGAAGCAGGGGAGAAACGCCCTGCTGCTCGATGCCGGCCTTGCTCAGCATTTTGGCATAGTCGTCCACATGCTTCAGGCCGGGGGTGCCCAGAGTAACTTCCTTGGCCTTGGCGGCGGCAGCTTTACCGGCGTTGCGGCCGAAGACGATGATGTCCAGCAGGCTGTTGCCCATCAGGCGGTTGCGGCCGTGAATGCCGCCCACGGCCTCGCCGGCCACCAGCAGGTTGGGGATGGTTTTGGTGAAACCCTCGCCGCCAATCTCCAGACCGCCGTTCTGATAGTGCAGGGTGGGGTAGATCAGGATGGGCTGCTTGCGCATATCGATGCCGTAGTTCAGGTACATACGCAGCATGGCGGGGATGCGGCGCTCGATGGTACCCTCGCCGCCGATCATTTCGATCATGGGGGTGTCCAGCCACACACCGCTGCCCAGAGGGGTAGTCACACCCTTGCCGCGGGTGGAGCACTCGCGGATGATGGAGGCGGCGGACACATCGCGGGTCTCCAGGGGATGCATGAAGGCCTCGCCCTCGCAGTTGACCAGCATGGCACCCAGAGAGCGTACCTTCTCCGTCACCAGCGCGCCAAAGATCTGGGAGGGGTAGGCAACGCCGGTGGGGTGGTACTGGATGGTGTCCTGATACAGCAGGGGAGCACCGGCGCGGTAGCCCAGGATCAGACCGTCGGCAGTGGCACCGTAATGGTTGGAGGTGGGGAAGTTCTGGTAGTGCAGACGGCCGGCACCACCGGTGGCAATGATGACGGTCTTGGCGCGGGCGACGGAGTAGTCGTCGGTCTCCATGTTCAGCAACACAGCACCGGCGACCTGGCCCTTTTCGTCCTTGAGCAGTTCCACGGCAGAGGTAAACTCCACAACGGGAATGCCGCGGTTGATGACCTCATCGCGCAGAGTGCGCATGATCTCGGCACCGGAGTAGTCCTTGCAGGCGTGCATACGCTTGCGGGAGGTGCCGCCGCCGTGGGTGGTGACCATGTTGCCCTCGGCGTCCTTATCGAACATAACGCCCAGCTCGTTTAGCCACTGGATGGCGTCGGGGGCCTCCATGACAAGGCGGCGCAGCAGCTCGGGACGGGCGGCGAAGTGGCCGCCGCCGAAAGCGTCCAGATAGTGCTGGACAGGGGAGTCGTTGGGCTTGTCAGCGGCCTGAATACCGCCCTCGGCCATCATGGTGTTGGCGTCGCCAATGCGCAGCTTGGTGACCATCATCACGTTGGCACCGGCCTCGTGGGCCTCAATGGCGGCGGAAGAACCGGCGCCGCCGCCGCCGATGACCAGCACATCCACATCGTAATCGATTTTGGACAGGTCGATGTCAGCGCCCAGCAGGCGGCTGTTGGAGTGGAGCAGATCGGTCAGCTCCACGGGGGCCTTCTGCCCCTTGTTGGGGCCAATCTTGATTTCTTTGAAGCCCTCAGCCCGGTAGTCGGGATGATAGGCCTTGAGTAGCTCATCTTTTTCTTCGGCGGTCATGCGGCGGGGCTCCATGCCCATGCGAGCGGCACGGGTAGCCTCCACCTTTTTAATGGATTCAAGCATATCAGGTGTAAACATGGATTCCCCTCCTTACTTCTCGATGTCCCGGTGGTTGTAGAGTTCCTGCATCTCGGTGATGGGCTTCTGCATGATGGCCTCGATCAGCTCGTCATAGGCACCGGAGTTGATCTCTTCCACGCGGGCTTCCAGATGCTCAGCCTTGGGAGCAATGTACTTGCCGGTCAGACGGCGGGCCAGCAGACCCACCATGGGATGGGAGATACCGGCGGGGCAGCGCACGGAGCAGCAGCCGCAGCCCACACAGTCAAAGGACTCCTCGGCGCACTTTTCCAGCTCGCCCCGCTGAGCGTAGGCGATGTACTGCATGACGTTCAGCCCCTGAGTACAGGCCTTGGTACAGGCGTTGCAGCCGATGCAGGCGTACAGCTCGGGATACAGTTCCATCATCACACGCTGATCAGCCTTGATTTCGTTGATGTCGTAGGTGCGCTTGTCGGTGGGGAAGAAGGGGATGGAGGCCACATACATGCCCTCCTGCACCTGAGTCTGGCAGGCCAGACAGGTCTTCAGCTCGTTCTGTCCCTTGATGCGGTAGATGGTGGCGCAGGCACCACAGAAGCCGTGGCGGCAGCCGCAGCCGCGCTTGAGGGTATAACCGGCGTATTCCATAGCCGTCATGATGGTCAGATCAGCGGGAACGGAATATTTTTTGCCGAAAAAGTAGACATTTACCATGTTTTCCATGTTGGCATTACCTCCTTAGTATTCGTTGGGCAGTTCGTCCACCTGGTCAAAGCGGAACACGGGGCCGTCCTTGCATACATACTTGGTGCCGATGTTGCAGCGGCCGCACTTGCCCACGCCGCACTTCATGCGCAGTTCCAGAGTGGTGTAGACCTGCTCCTTGGAAAAGCCCATCTCCTGCAGGGCCTGCAGGCAGAACTTGATCATGATGGGGGGACCGCACAGGATAGCGGTCTTATCGGTGGTAAAGCCGATCTCCTTCAGGTAGTTGGGAACGAAGCCAACATGGCCGTCCCAGCCCTCCTGCTCCCGGTCGATGGTCAGGTAGATGTTGACACCGGGGATCTTGGACCAGACCTCTTCAATCTCCTTGCGCTGGACCAGATCGTCCGCGGAGCGGGAGCCGTAGAGGATGTCGATGGTGCCGTAATTGTCCCGGTTGTCCAGAACGTAGTTGATGACGGAGCGCAGAGGGGCAAGGGCGATACCGCCGGCGATGAACAGCAGGTTCTGACCCTTGAGCTCGGTCTCCACAGGGAAGTTGTTGCCGTAGGGGCCGCGGACCATGATCTCATCACCCACCTGCAGGGAATGCAGATGCTCGGTGAGCTGGCCGCAACGCTTGATGGAAAACTCCTGAAACTCCTTATTGGTGGGGGAGGAGGTGATGGAGAACATGGCCTCGCCCACACCGGGGGCACACACCATGGCACACTGGCCGGGCATATGCTCAAAGAGCTTGCCACCGCCGGGGGCATTGACCCGGAAGGTCTTCACGTCCGGAGTCTCGGTGCGGATATCGGTGATGATGCCCACCTGAGGGATCAGGGTGTCCCGCATAAAGCCGGGATTGTATTTACATTCATGCATCGGCTCAGACACGCTTAACCCTCCTTTCCAAAGGCCTTGATGACCTTAACAATGTTCAGATGGCTGGGGCACTTGTCCACGCAACGACCGCAGCCCACACAGGAGAACATACCGTCGTTGTTGGCGGGGAAGTAGGCTAGCTTGTGCATGAAGCGTTGGCGGAAACGTTGCAACTGGCTGGTGCGGTTATTGCCGTGAGCCATCATGGTGAAGTCGGAATACATGCAGCTGTCCCAGCAGCGGAAGCGCTGCACACCGTCGCCGGTGCTGTAGTCGCGGATGTCGTAGCACTGGCAGGTGGGGCACACGAAGGTGCAGGTGCCGCAGGCCAGGCAGGGCTTGTACAGCTGCTCCCAGATGGGGGAGTCAAAGCGGGTGTCTGCCGCTTCGGCGCCCCAGCCTTCCAGAGTCAGGTTGGCATAGGGCAACTTTTCCAGCATGGTGCGGATGGCAATCTTGGCCTGCTCCACAGTGTCCTCGTCAGCGTCCTCGAACAGATCGCGCAGAGCTTGTGTCAAGGAAGTGCCCTTGTCGGTTTTAGCCTCCCAGTAAAGCCAGTCGCCCACCATCCAGGTGACCACATCGCCCTCGGGGGCGGCGGGATCAACGCCAAAGGCGGTACAGAAGCAGGAGGTATCGGGGCGGCCGCAGGCAAGGGCCACGATGATACCGTGGGCCCGGCGGGCAGCGTAGTAGCTGTCCACGGGATCGGACAGGAACACCTTGTCCAGCACGGCCACACCCCGCACATCACAACCCTTCATGCCAAAGACCACGAAGGGCTTGTCGCACAGTTCCTGAGGAGTGATGGACAGCTTGCCGTCCTCGCGGTGGCAGGAGTACAGAGTCTCGCTCTGGGGGAAGAACACATCCTTGGGGGATTTGACGGTTTTCAGGGTGTCCAGATCCACCTGAGCATCCTTCTGCCACAGGGCATAATCGGTCTGACTGGTGCTGCGCACAGGCAGAAACAGATCCTGAGTCTGGGCGATGCGCTCGTACAGGGCGGGCAGATCGGCTGTTTTGATCTTAAGCATGGGTCAGGCCTCCTTCCGCCACCACAGAGGGCTCAGCGTCCTCCTGAGTAAAGCTGGTGAGGGGAGCCTTGGCATCTACGTCCTCGCCGGCCTGATACTCGCCGTACAGGCTGTTGATATCCTTGATGAACTTGCGGTTGAACAGGTGCAGGGGAATGCCCTGAGGACATACACGGCTGCACTCGCCGCAGTCGGTGCATCGTCCGGCCACATGGAAGGCGCGGATGATGTGGAACATCTTTTCCTCGAAGGAGGTGGTGTTGGCCTTCTGAGTGGAGTCAAACTTGGTGGAGTCGAACACGCACTTGCGGCAGGAGCAGGCGGGGCACACATTGCGGCAGGCGTTGCAGCGGATGCACTTGGACAGCTCACTCTGGAAGAAGGCAAACTTTTCCTCCGGGTTCATGGCTTCAATGGCGGCCACCTGAGCAAAGCGGTCGGCATCGGCGGTATCGGCAGATTCGCCGATCTGCTCGTCGCAGACCATGTGGGACTTGCCCTTACAGACGTGGCAGCGCTCCAGCATGGCGTCCTTATAGGCGACGGTGCGCTCGCCGTAGAGAGAGTCAATGGTGAGGTATTCCTCGGCGTTGGGATAACCGGCACCGTGAACATCCAGAATACCATCCGTACCCAGTTTGGAAACGGAAAGCTTGCCCTTACAGCCCACGCCGATGATGTAGGCTTTGTCCCGGTCCACCCGGTGTTCTTTCATCAGCTGGACAAAACTGTAGCTGTCGCAGGGCTTGAGAAAAACCAGGGTCTTGCCCTCCAGCTTGGAGGCCTCGATCATATATTTGCTCAGGTTGGCGCCGCAGAAGCCGTTATAGACAAAGTCCTTCAGCTCTTCAGCACTGTGGAAGAAAGCGGGTTCGGGGTCATAGACGTATTCGCCCTTCTTCCAGCCCAGCACACGCTGAACTTCGCCGCTTTCCAGCAGGGCCTTGGCCCGCGTGATCAGTTCTTGCATCTCAGATCCCCCAATCGCACGTTTTTACCCAGAGAGCGGATCTTGGCCACGAAGGAGTTCATGGTCTCGGAAAACTTCACGCCCTCGGCGGCGGACACCCACTCCACGCGGGTGCGGCCGTTTTCCACGCCGATGAAGTCCAGCATGGAGAACAGGAGTGTCATTCTGCGCCGGGCGTAGTAGTTGCCGGTGGAGTAGTGGCAGTCGCCGGGGTGGCAGCCGCACAGGATCACACCGTCCGCGCCCTTTTCAAAGGCGCGCAGAATGAACATGGGATTGACACGGCAGGAGCAGGGCACGCGGATGATCTTCACATCCGCAGGATAGCTCAAGCGGCTGGAACCGGCCAGATCGGCGCCCGCGTAGCTGCACCAGTTGCAGCAGAAGGCCACGATTGTGGGGCGGAACTCTTCGTTATTCTGATTTACCGGCATATCGCATCCACCTCCGCAATGATCTGTCTGTTGGAGAAGCCATGCAGGTCCATGGCACCGCTGGGGCAGGCCACGGTACAGGCGCCGCAGCCCTGGCACAGGGCGCTGTTGACGCTGGCCACACGGCGCTCCTCGCGGACGCCGTGGTCGTTGACCAGACGCACCTCATAGGTGATGGCACCGTAGGGGCACACATTGGCGCAGGTGGAGCAGCCGTTACACATCAGCTCGTCCGCCTGAGCGGTGCAGGGGTTGGTTTTCAGCTTATCCTTAGCCAGCAGGCCAATAACCTTTACAGCTGCTGCACCTGCCTGGGCCACGGTCTCGGGGATGTCCTTGGGACCCTGGCAAACACCGGACAGGAATACGCCGGCCGTGGGGGACTCCACCGGGCGCAGCTTGGGGTGAGCCTCGGTGAGGAAGTTGTTGGTGTCGATGCTGGCGGTGAGCATGGTGGCAATCTTGCGCACATCGGGGTTGGGCTCGATGGCGGTGGCCAGCACCACCATGTCGGCCTTCTTCAGAATCTGCTTGTTGTCCAGCAGATCCACGCCATGCACCAACAGGGAACCGTCGGGCTGGGGAGCAACCTTGCCTACCTGACCCTTGATATAGTTCACGCCGTAATCTTCCACCGCGCGGCGGTAGAACTCGTCAAAGTTCTTACCGGGGGTACGCACGTCGATGTAGAACACAGTCACGTTCACATCGGGATACTTGTCCCGGATGAGCATGGCGTGCTTGGCGGTGTACATGCAGCAGATTTTGGAGCAGTAGGGCTTGCCACGCTCGTCGGAGCAGCGGCTGCCCACGCACTGGATGAACACGATCTCCTTGGGGGCCTTGCCGTCGGACAGGCGCTCCAGATGGCCCTTGGTGGGGCCGGCAGCATTCATGATGCGCTCCAGTTCCAGAGAGGTGATGACGTCCTTGCTCTGGCCGTAGGCATACTCGCCGTACTGGTCCAGCTTGATGGTGTCAAATCCGGTGGCCACCACGATGGCACCGTAAGTTTCGGTGATGATCTCGTCCTGCTGCTTGTAGTCGATGGCGCCGGCCTGACACACGGCGGCGCACACGCCGCACTTGCCGGTCTTAAACTTGATGCAGCTTTCCGTGTCGATGACGGGAACGTTGGGGATGGCCTGAGCGAAGGGGGTGTAGATGGCGGAGCGGGTGTTCAGGCCGCGGTTGAACTCGTTGGCGGTCTTACGGGAGGGGCACTTTTCCTGGCACACGCCGCAGCCGGTGCATTTGGTCATGTCCACCATGCGGGCCTTTTTGCGGATATCCACGGTAAAGTTGCCCACGAAGCCGGAGACCCTCTCCACTTCGCTGTATGTATGGATGGTGATGTTCTCGTGAGCGGCGGCTTCCACCATCTTGGGGGTCAGAATACAGGCAGAGCAGTCCAGGGTGGGGAAGGTCTTGTCCAGCTGAGACATTCTGCCGCCGATGGAGGGAGTCTTTTCCACGATGTCCACCTTGTAGCCCGCGTCGGCGATGTCGATAGCGGTCTGGATGCCTGCGATACCGCCGCCGATGACCAGTGCACGCTTGGTCACGGCGCTCTCGCCAGCCTGCAGGGGAGTGTTCAGATGGACCTTGGCCACCGCCGCACGCATGAGGATGACGGCCTTTTCCGTAGCCTCGGTCATATCCTTGTGGATCCAGGAGCAGTGCTCACGCAGGTTGGCGATCTCCACCATATAGGGGTTCAGGCCGCAGCGCTCGGCGGCCTTGCGGAAGGTGGCCTCGTGCATTCTGGGGGAGCAGGAGCACACCACAATGCCGGTCAGGCCTTTTTCCGCGATGGCGGCGGCGATGCGGGACTGGCCCGCCTCGGAGCACATATAGGGATAGTCTTCTGCGTGGCAGACGCCCGGCTCCTTCAGAGCCATTTCCGCCACTTTCTTTACATCCACCGTTGCGGCGATATTACTTCCGCAATGGCAGACAAAAACACCGATTTTCTGCAAAACGCTCACCTCCGGTACTTTCTGAACGCGCTCATCAGCAGCTGCTGAGGCGTTTCTTCGTCCAGCAGAGCGGGCACCTCGTCAGGGGAGAGGTAGGTCTGACCCCGCTGACGCAGCACAAGCTGCCGGGCCGCATCAATGAGCTTGCCGGGCTTGACGCCACGGGGGCAGCGCTCCACGCAGGCAAAGCAGCTCAGGCACTTGTAGAGGGATTTGGAGGCGGTCAGCGCCTCAATGTCATCCCGCTGAATATAAGACACGAACTGGTGGGGCTTGATGTCCATCTCGTTGAAGGAGGGGCAGGAGGCGGAGCACTTGCCGCACTTCATGCACTTGAGGGGGTTGACACCGCTGATCTCGGCGATCAGCTCAGACTGCTTGCTCATTTGTCCTCCTCCTTAATGCCAAGGGCTTCGGCCAATAGCTCGGTGAAGTAGACCACCGGCAGCTTGCCGCTCTTGGCCAGATTGTATTTGCACAGGGGGCAGGCGGTAACCAGGCACTCTGCCTGGAAACCGGCGGCACTTTCCGTAATGCGGTCACACAGGCTGTTGGCCAGATCCGGGTCCTTGAGAGATATGTACCCGCCGCAGCATTCGTTGCGGTAGGGGTAGAGGACTGGCTCGGCACCCAGAGCGCGAATGAAGTCTTCCAGAATGGTGGGGTCCTCAGGATCGTCAAAGGCCATCACGCTGCTGGGACGCAGCAGCAGGCATCCGTAGTAGGCACCGATCTTGCGGCCGGTCAGGGGATTGACAACTTTCTTTTTCAGCTCGTCAAAGCCCACGACATCCCGCAGGACCTCCAGATAATGGAGGACCCTGGTCTCGCCGCAGTAGGGCTTGTCCAAACCCATATAATTGTTGGCACGGGTTTGGATGTCCGGCACATTGGCCATGTCATCGTTCACCCGCTTGAGCACGTGATAGCAGGCGGAGCACACGGCGACCAGATCCTGACCGTGCTCCTTGGCGTCGTTCAGTGCTCGGACAGAAGGCAGCTTGCTGGCGATTTCGTCGCTGCCCAACGGGTAGACGCCGCCGCAGCACTGCCAGTCTTTGATCTCGTCCAACTCAAAACCAAGAGCCAGAGCGCACTGTCTGGCCCAGCGGTCCAGATCCTTTGCCTTATTGCGCAGGGTGCATCCGGGATAATAGCTGTATTTCATGGCTGATCCCTTCCTTACAGTTTAAATATTCAGGCCCTTGATAACTTCTTTCAGAGCATTGGCACTGGCCTGCAGTTTTTCAATCTCCTCGTCGGTCAGATCCACCGGCAGTTTGCCCTTGATGCCATCGGGACCCAGAATGGTCAGAGTGCTGATACACACATCCTCGATGCCATACTCACCGTGCATCATGGAGGAAACGGTGGCTACGCTGTCATAGGCAGATACCAGCAGAGAGCAGATCTTCTTTACAGAAGCGGAGACGGCGTAGAAGGTGGCGCCCTTTTTGGCAATGATCTCGCCGCCGGACTTCTGGACATAACGCAGAGTATCTTCCGGATCAAAGGGGGTGTTGACAACGCCGCGCCGAATCATCAGATCCTCGAAGTCACGCAGTTGGCATCCGGAGACGTCGGCGCAGGACCAGGGAATGAAAGAGCTATCGCCGTGCTCACCAAAGACGTAAGCATGGATGTTCTGCTGAGCAATCTTCAGGTGATCGGCCAGATCGAAGCGCAGACGGGAGGTGTCCAGAATGGTGCCGGAGCCGATGATCTGGTGCTCAGGCAGACCGGAGATTTTAGTGAACACATAGGTCATAATGTCAACGGGATTGCTGACAATGACATACAGTGCGTTGGGGGCAACGGAAACAATTTTTGGAGCGATATCCTTGAGAATATTTACATTGGTCTGAGCCAGTTCGATGCGGCTCTGGCCGGGCTTGCGTCCGATGCCGGAGGTGATGATCACGATATCGGAATCGGCGGCATCGGCATAGTCGCCGGCAATGACGGAGATGGGCTCGCGGAAGCTGGTGCCCTGAACGATGTCCATGACCTCGCCCTCGGCCTTATCCTTGTTGATATCAATCAGCACGATGTCGGATACGATATCTTCCAGAGACAGCGTATACGCAATGGTTGCACCTACGTTTCCGGCACCGATGATAGTTACTTTTCGATTCATAAAATGACCCCTTTTCCTAATAAAGCATGTGATGCGAAATGGTTATTTCTTTAACAAACACTTTTTATTATAGTTATATTCTTAACAAAAACAAGGGATAGAATAGAAAATAGGGGTATAAATCTTAAGGGTTGTTTGGGGAAATTTTGTATAATTTGTCAAAAAGGCGGGTGGCGTCGGTTTTTCGGCAGAAAAAGCAGGCGGACGAACCGCCAAAAGATGGGGGCAGTCACTTGGCAATCATGGTTTACTTGCCGTATTCGACGCAGAAAAAGAAGATGGGGAAGATAAAAAATGTCGCCGCAAGCGATATGACACTTGCGGCGACATGGTGCGCCTGAAGGGACTCGAACCCACACGCTGAAAGCACGAGAACCTAAATCTCGCATGTCTACCAATTCCATCACAGGCGCATGTTCACGTGACGGGTGATGCAGCATTTATGATACAGGAACGGGGTGGAAAAGTCAACCGATGAGCGAAGAACCGCAACAAAAGCGACAAACGGTTATATCGGGTGGAAAAGGACTTAATTAAAGAGAGAAAAGGAGAATTCGCAGACAAATGTCGAAAAAACAGGGACGGAATACCACCATAGAGGTACAGAATTCATGGTATATTTTGTGAGAAAGAGTCGTGCGGCACATGTGATGTGAGAAAGGGGGGAGAGGCGATGAAATATCTGGTCGGGGATACGCGGTACGAAAAAGGGGTGAGTCTGCGCTGTCTTGCGCAGCGGGCAAGGATCACCAGGAGCTATCTTCAGCGGATTGAGGCGGGAGAGGCAAGGCCCTCTTTAGAGATTATGGTGCGTATTGCCAATGCCCTTGAAAGCCCTTTGGAAGCACTGTATCGGGAAGAGGAATGCAGAGACTGAGAAAGAACACAGGATAAAAGGAGAAGAACATGAAAAGCGAGCGGTTGGAAAAAGAAACAAAAAAGGGCAAAAGCCAGCAAGCGTATGAGGACGCAGGCATAAACCCGGAACTGGACTGGATGATCCGTGCCGGAATCACAGATGGCAGAAGGTGCAGAGATTATGCTACCAGAGAGGAGACTGCGCTTATGATCGCGGCGGCTCTCCGGTATTGGACAAGCTGTGTATTCAGAATGCTAGACGGAGAACCGGGGGAAATATGAGTACATCAAAGGCACAGGACCGTGAGTATAGGTCCTGTGCCTTTATGTATGTGCCGAGGGATGAACTTAAAGTCCGGAGTAAGGCATATAATCCAACGTCAGCACATACTCACGGAAATCCAGCGCGGCCCGACCCATATAGCGTTTGGGATTCCAGATAATAGCAATAGGACGGGGGGGACAGTCGGACAGGGGAATGAAGTGGTTATTGTTTCCCAGAAGGCCGGCGATATGGCCGCTTTGGGTGGTCAACGCCACACCGAAGCCTGCTTCGATCAGCTGGCCGCGCAGCATATAGTCGCACTCGAGGGCGGCATGATATTGGATCCCGGCTGTGCGGAACAGATCATCACAGTATTTGCGGAAGGGGAGAGAGGGGGGAAGGTTGATAAAATTCTCGTCACGGATCTCATTCAAGGTGATGCTGTCCCGTGCGGACAAGGGGTGATCTTTGGAAACGCAGAGGAAAAGCGGTTCTTCCCGGATGACTTGATATTCCAGCCCGGAAAGAGACAAATCATCCGTTCCGGTGATGGCAAAGTCTACCTCCATGTCCAGCAACATGCGACGAAACTGGTCAGGGGTGCTGTTCAGCTGGCGGATGGAGTAGTCGCGAAACCGGTCCTGAAAGCCGCGTACAAGTCCGGCCCAGACCAGCGCATTGCCTGTGGTCAGAGAAATGCGGCGCTCTCCTTTTTCTCGATAGTCCTCGATATAGGCCCGCCCGTTTTCCAGCGCACCCAGCGCCTGAGAAACGTATTCCAGATACTTTGTGCCCGCTTCGCTCAGCTGCAGTGTACGGCCTACTCTGTTAAACAATTTGATACCCAACTGCTTTTCCAGATTGATAATGGTGTTGCTCAGAGTTGTTTGGGAAATATACAGCTTTTCCGCGGTGCGGGTCAGATGTCCGTTGGCGGCCAGTTCGTGGAAATATTGAAGCTGCTGTAACGTGACCATGGCGCCCTCCTGAAAACATTTAAAATTATGAATGTATTATACTGAGATTATGCGTTGTTTTTTTTCTTTTGTCAATGGTATACTAAAAATGACTTAATACGTCAAAGATTGGGAGGATGACAATGCAGACTGGAGCATTGAGCGATGTTAAAATTCTGGATCTGACCCGTGTGCTCAGCGGGCCTTACGCAGCTATGTGGCTGGGGGATTTTGGTGCAGATGTGATCAAGATCGAAATGCCGGTCAAGGGGGATGACGCCCGCTTTACCCCGGTTCATGTGAACGGGAACAGTACCTTCTTTGCCGCCATGAACCGCAATAAGCGCAGCATTACCCTGAATCTGAAGGATCCTGAAGGAAAGGCCATCTTCCTTGAAATGGTCAAGCAGGCGGACGTGGTCATGTCCAACTACCGCCCCGGTGTTATGGAGCGGCTGGGCCTTGGCTATGAAGATCTGTGCAAGGTCAACGAGCGCATTATCTTTGCCACCGTTTCCGGCTTTGGCCAGAACAGCAAGTATGCCCAGCGCCCTGCCTATGACTGTGTGGCTCAGGGTATGGGCGGCATCATGAGCATGACCGGTGTGGAGGGCGGTGGCCCTACCCGTGCAGGCGCTTCCGTTGCCGACATCACTGCGGGCATCAACACCGTGGTGGGTATTTTGACGGCTCTGCATGCCCGTACTTTGACCGGTAAGGGGCAGAGCGTGGACATTGCGTTGGTGGACTCTGTGTTGGCGCTGATGCCCTCCGAGAGTATGCGCTACAACGTTACCCGCAAGGTCGTGCCCCCTCTGGGCAACCGCTACATCGGCAATAGCCCCTACGGTGCGTTTAAGGCCAAGGACCGCGACTTTATGCTGGCCTGCGGCAGCGACAAGCTGTTTGCCAAATTCTGCACGGAAGTGCTGAAAAAGCCGGAACTCCTGGAGGACGAGCGCTTCCGCATCATGGCCAGACGCTCTGATAACCATGAGCTGGTCAAAAAGATGGTGGAGGATTGGGCCAGCCAGTACACCGCGGAAGAGTGCGTGGACATCATCCTGGCTGCCGGCGTGCCTGCGGGACCCATCTATAATATGGAAGACATCTATGCCGATGATTACTTCGTGAACGATCGCGAGATGCTGCTCAAGATGGAGCAGCCCGGCATCGGTGAGTTGACGGTGACCAACAACCCCATCCGGCTGTCCGATACCAAGTCCGCCATCCGCCGCCCCGCCCCTCTGCTGGGTGAGCACAACGAAGAAGTGTACGGCGATTGGCTGGGTTTTGACGCGGCTAAGATCGAAGAACTCAAAAACAAAGGAATTCTGTAATAAGCAAGGAGAGATAACTATGGGAAGACTGGATAACAAAGTTGCCATCATTACCGGCGCGGCCGGCGGTATTGGCTATGCCACAGCGGAAAAGTTTGTGGAAGAGGGCGCTAAGGTCGTCATCTGCGACATGGCGGAAGAGCGTCTGAAAAACGCCGCGGAGGAGCTGGGCAAGAAGGGCGAAGTGATGTGGGCCAAGGTCGACATCTGTGATGAAGAGGCCGTGAATGAGATGGTCAAGAACGCCAACGATCGTTTTGGCAGTGTGGACATCCTGATCAACATTGCCGGCATCACCAAGGACGCTCAGTTCTATAAGATGGATCTGGCCCAGTTCCGTCAGGTTATCGACGTGAACCTGATGGGCAGCGTTAATATGTGCAAGGCTGTCGTGCCTTACATGATGGAGCAGCGCTGGGGCCGCATCATCAACACCTCCTCCGTGTCCGCTCTGGCCGGCAACTTTGGTCAGACCAACTACGCCGCCTCCAAGGGCGCCATTCTGGCCTACACCCGTTCCATGGGACACGAGCTTGCCAAGTACGGCATCACTGTCAACTCCATCGTTCCCGGTGCCATCCTGACCCCCATGACTATGGCGATTCCGGAAGATATCCGCGCACAAAAGGCGGCCAGATTCCCCACCAAGCGCTGGGGCGAGCCTCGTGAGATTGCCAACGTGTATGCGTTCCTGGCCAGCGAAGAGGCCTCTTACGTGAACGCCACCTCTGTTACCGTGGACGGCGGTTTCTATTAATTAAGAAGCAGAAAACACCGCAGGATCCATTGATCCTGCGGTATTATTTTGTGTCGGGTGCTGAGATGAAATAAGGCGGCCCTCCGTTTTTTTTCACAAGAGAGGGGCGGGGAAGAACGGTGAATTTTTATTTACAGAAACTGACAAATATCTTGCGGGGTTTATGTGGTTATGCTAAAATAGACACATCCTAATTTGATATTTTGGGAGGCTTATCCATGAAACAGGACATGATCCTCATCCTTGATCTGGGCAGCGAGGGAAATCCCCGTCTGGCCCGCGAGATCCGCGCTATGGGCGTGTATACCGAGATCCATCCCCATGATATTACTGCCCCTGAGTTGGCCGCTTTGCCCAACGTGAAGGGCATCATCCTCAACGGCGGCATCAACCGCGTGGTGGACGGCGTGGAGATCGATGCATCTCAGGCGGTCTACAACAGCGGTCTGCCCATCTGGGCTATCGACCACAAGGGCGCTGCCCCTCTGGCCGACGAGGGCGCGGATCGGGAAAAGGCCATCCGTGACTTTGTTTTCGGCACCTGCAAGGCCGACACCAACTGGAACATGGAAAACTTCATCGCCGATCAGGTGGAGTTGATCCGCAAGCAGGTGGGCAATAAGAAAGTGTTGCTGGCCCTGTCCGGCGGTGTGGACTCCTCTGTGGTGGCCGCGTTGCTCATTAAGGCCATCGGCGATCAGCTGACCTGCGTCCACGTTAACCACGGTCTGCTGCGCAAGGGTGAGCCCGAGCAGGTGGTGCAGGTCTTTGGTAAGGAACTGAATGCCAATCTGGTCTATGTGGATGCCGTTGACCGCTTCCTGGACAAGCTGGCCGGCGTGGCCGACCCCGAGACCAAGCGCAAGGTCATCGGTGCGGAGTTCATCCGCGTGTTCGAGGAGGAGGCCCGCAAGCTGGAGGGCATCGAGTTCCTGGGTCAGGGCACCATCTACCCCGACATCATCGAGTCCGGCACCAAGACCGTCAAGGCGGTCAAGTCCCACCACAACGTGGGCGGTCTGCCTGAGGACCTGCAGTTCGAACTGGTGGAGCCTCTGAAGATGCTCTTCAAGGACGAGGTGCGCGCCTGCGGCGTGGCTCTGGGTCTGCCCTCTGCTATGGTCTACCGTCAGCCCTTCCCCGGCCCCGGTCTGGGTGTGCGCTGCCTGGGTGCCATTACCCGTGACCGTCTGGAGGCCGTGCGTGAGTCCGACGCCATCCTGCGTGAGGAGTTCGCCAAGAACGGTCTGGAGGGCAAGGTGTGGCAGTATTTCACCGCCATCCCCGACATCAAGTCTGTGGGTGTGCGCGATAACAAGCGCGCCGACGAGTGGTGCGTCATTCTGCGCGCGGTGAACACCGTGGACGCCATGACCGCTACCGTGGAGGAAGTGCCCTACGCGCTGCTCCACCACATCGTCAACCGCATCACCAACGAGGTCAAGGGCGTCAACCGCGTCCTGTTCGACCTCACGCCTAAGCCTACGGGCACAATAGAGTGGGAATGACAGAATAATACCAACTGGCTTGCAAGTGGCCCGGAACCAGACGGTTCCGGGCCACTTTTTGCAGAAAAAACAGTGCCGTCCGAAAGCGGACGGCACTGTTTTTGTGGAATGGTTGAGTTACGCCTCGGGGTAGACGATCTGGACGGGCTTGCCCAGAGCGGCGGACTCCACGGTGGCGCGGCAGACGGCCACGGTGGAAGCACCCTCGATGGAGGCGATGGGGTTGGGAGCATCCTCCAGAATGGCGTTGACAAAGTCGGTAATCTCGGCCTTCATGTTGTGGCCCACGGGATCGCAGGGCAGGATCTTGGGGGCGGTGAAGTTGTTGCCGTTCTTGTCCACCTGATACAGCTTCATCTCCTTGCCGCGGCTCTCGAAGATGATAGTGCCCTCGGTGCCGTACAGGCAGGTGCGCATGGTGTAGTCACGCTTGACACCGATGGAGCAGAACACCTTGCCGATGACATCGTTGGGGAACTTGTAGATGGCGATGGTGGAGTCGTTCACGGGCCAGTCCAGCAGGTACTTGTGGTTGGAGTAGGCCATGACCTCGGTGGGGTTGCCGGCCACCCAGCGCAGGAAGTCCACGGCGTGGCAGCCGCCGCCGATCATGCCCTCGCGCTCGGGGGTGACGCGCCAGTCGTTGTAGCCGCGGGCGCCGCGGTAGCTGTGGGCGTACTCGCTCTCCACGAACACCAGATCACCGATGGTGCCGGCGTCAACCAGCTGCTTAGCCTTAGTGAAGTTGGGGTTGTAGCGGACCACCTGACCCACCATCAGACGGGTGCCGGTCTCCTTCTCAACGCGGCGGATCTCGGCGCACTCTTCGTTGGTCAGGGCCATGGGCTTCTCCAGCAGCACGGGCTTGCCGGCGCGCATGAAGGCGCAGGCCATTTCACAGTGGGTGTTGTCGGGGGTGGTGATGATGGCCAGGTCCACCTTGGGGTCGTTGACCAGTTCGCGGTAGTCGGTCACGGTGATCTGGGGCTTGTACTCCTTGCGGCGGCGCTCCAAGCGGTTGTCGGTGGCGCTGTCACAGATGGCATACAGCTCGCAGTTGGGGTTGGCCAGAACGCCCTTCAGATGGAAATCGGCGATTTCGCCGCAGCCGATCACGGCTACCTTAAAGATCTTCTCAGACATAATACTTGCTCCCTTTCTTTTATGTGGTAAAAGTATGGTGGTAAGACATATGTGTCTTTATAATCATATGGTAGCAAGACACAAGCTCATTCACAAGGGTAATTTGTTTGGTACCATCTTCAATTTGTTGGAAAATTTTGTGGTATGACGCTCATTGGCAGGGTGATGTTCTATTGGTTCGCATCATTTTTCTTGTGCAAAAAGATGCCGCCCGAAACGGGCGGCATCTTTATATATCAAATTTAAGCGAAATCAGTTTTCGGGATAGACGATCTGCACGGGCTTGCCCAGCTTGGCAGACTCCACGGTGGCGCGGCAGACAGCTACGGTGGACGCGCCTTCGATGGAGGAGATGGGGGCGGGGCGATCCTCCACGATAGCATTGACAAAGTCGGTGATCTCGGCAGCCATATTGTGACCGATGTTTTGGACGGATACCAGCTTGGGGGCGGTGAAGTTGTTGCCGTTCTTGTCTACCTGATACATCTTGATCTCGTTGCTGTGGCCTTCGATGATGATAGTGCCCTCGGTGCCGTACAGGCAGACGCGATTGGCCTTGTCGCGCTTGACGCCGATGGAGCAGAAAATCTTGCCAATCACGTTGTTGGGGAACTTGTAGATGGCAATAGTGGTATCATCAACGGGCCAGTCCGTCAGGTACTTGTGGTTGGAATAGGCCATGACCTCGGTGGGGTTGCCGGCCACCCAGCGCAGGAAGTCCACGGCGTGGCAGCCGCCGCCGATCATGCCCTCACGATCGGGGGAGACACGCCAATCGTTATAGCCGCGGGCGCGGCGGTAGCTGTGAGCGTATTCGCACTCTATGAACACCAGCTCACCAATAGTGCCCTCGTCAACCAGCTGCTTGGCGCGGACGCGGGGGGGATTATAGCGGCCCACCTGGCCCACCATCAGGCGGGTGCCGGTCTCCTTTTCCACACGGCGCATCTCGGCGCAATCCTCGTTGGTCAGTGCCATGGGCTTTTCCAGCAGCACGGGCACGCCGGCACGCAGGAAGGCGCAGGTCATTTCACAGTGGGTGTTGTCCGGGGTAGTAACGATGGCCATATCTACGTTGGGATCGTTGACCAGCTCCCGGTAATCGGTCACGGCAATCTGGGCCTTGTACTCCTTGCGGCGGCGCTCCAGACGGTCATCGGTGGCGTTGTCGCAGACGGCGTACAGCTCACAGTGGGGGTTGGCCAAAACACCCTTCAGATGGAAATCGGCAATCACGCCGCAGCCGATCATGGCTACATTCAGCTTTTTTTCGGACATAACTCTTGCTCCTTTTGTTTTTTTGTGATAGAAATAAGATTGGAAACTGTGCGCACATCATATCAAACCGCGTGGGGTGCCACAATGGTAGCTTGTTTGATGTTTTTCTTCGCTTTGTTGGAAGGGGTGGTGTGGTGAACAACAACGAAATGCCAATCGTGGCATACTGCGCCCGGGAGCAGTTGACCAGATCGAACTGCCACGGTCCGGTGATCCGCCGGTTCTTCGTGGTGGAGTGCAACGAGAACGGAAAAGGCGGTCTGGTGATCAACGGCAAGGGCTTTACCTTTGGCCCGAGGCAGTGCTATGTGCTGCTGCCCGGAGACACGGTGACGCAGATGTCCGATGCAAAGCAGCCCCGGGGCGGGATCTACTGTATCCTTGACGCGCCTATGCTGGCGCAGTATTTCAAGGCGGCGGGGATCACTTCCGAAAATCCATTTATTCCGGAACGGCTGTTTCCTCAGGTCCAGCAGTGGCTGACCAAAATGCTGGCGGATTTCAACAGCCGGGATGCGGGTGCGCCCCTGCGGCAGGCGGGGAATATTTACGGCCTTCTTGGGGCGCTGCTGCAGGAAAAGCCTGCAACCAGAACGGACGCCATCAGCAAGGCTATCGGCATTATGGATACCGACTATTCAGAGCCGCTGAGTGTGGAGGAACTGTCCCGGACCCTGGGACTGGAGCGGACCTATTTTTCCAGCCTGTTTAAGGAAAAGACGGGTTATTCGCCCTATCGGTATCTGACGGCCCTGCGCATCAAAAAGGCCTGCCTGTTGTTGGCGGAGACGGACTTGAGCGTGGCGGAAGTGGCTGAGCTGGTGGGGCTGGATGCCCGGAATTTTGCCCGGCTGTTCAAAAAAGAGATCGGCAAAACACCTCTGGAATATAAAAAAGCGCCCCGGGAAAGCCGCATCAGCGAAAAGCGTCTCGACCCACCCAACCTGTGAAATTAGAGCAATCTGTAAAAGGAGAATCAATATGTATATTTGTCATCCCGATTTTGCCGAACTGACGCCCATTAACGTGTTCCACAAGGAATACGCAGAGGTTGAGCCCGTTGCCCATCCGGAAGAGCTGCAGAATAAGCACATCCTCTTCCGCAAGAAGTTTACTCTGGATTCCGTCAAAAAAGTGACCATGAATATCACCGCCGATGACTACTTCAAGCTCTACATCAACGGCAAATTCGTCACTCAGGGTCCCGCGGCGGGCTATATCCGAGCCTATAATTTCATGGAGATCGATATTACCGACTATCTTATTGCGGGTGAGAATACCATTGCCGTACATACCTACTATCAGGGCCTTGTGAACCGCGTATGGGTGTCGGGTGATCTGCGCGAGATGCTCTATGCTGAACTGTATGCCGACGGGGAGAAGATTCTGGAAACCGATACTTCATGGAAGTGTACCTATCATACCGGTTACACCGCCTGCTGCGTGACCGGACTGGATACCGCGTTTATGGAGTGCTACGACAGCGGTGCGCACGAAGTGGGCTTTGCCGCTCCTGACTTTGATGACAGTGCGTGGGGTTATGCCGCCATTCGCGAGAATGCGGACTATACCCTGAAAAAGCAGGAGATCAAGCTGCTGGACATCTATGACGTTGCGCCTGCATCCATGGAAAAGGTCGGCGACACACTCAGAATTGACATGGGCTTTGAAGCCATCGGCTACGTCTGCGCCGACGCAAAAGGAAATAAGGGCGATACCATCATCATCCGCTGCGGTGAGGAACTCAATCCCGACGGCAGCGTGCGCTACGATATGCGCTGCTGGTGTCTATACGAGGAAAAGTGGATTCTCTCCGGTGGAAACGATACGCTGGAACAGTACGATTACAAGGCGTTCCGATATATTAATATTATTGTTCCGGAGGATGTTGAGATCAGCAACATCCGCATGAAGGTGCGTCACTATCCCTTTGAGAAGAAGGCCGTGTACAACACCGACAATGAAAAGCTGCTGAAGATCCTCAAGCTCTGCGAGGACACCGCCAAGTACGGCACGCAGGAGAATTACATGGACTGCCCCACCCGGGAAAAGGGGCAGTACCTCAATGACATGACCATCTCCGCCCGTGCTCAGGCCACCCTGACCGGCGATACCACCATGTACAAAAAGGCCATCATGGATAACTGTATGGGGTCGTTCATCTGTCCGGGCATGATGTGCGTGACCAATTGCTCCATGATGCAGGAGATCGCCGACGCTTCCATGCAGATGCCGGCTCAGGTATGCTGGATCTATTCTATGGATGGGGACATCGAATTCCTGAAGTCCATCGAGCCCTATATGACTGGCCTTTATCACTACTTCCGCGACACCTATATGAACGAGGATGGCCTGCTTGAATCCGTCAAGGATAAGTGGAATCTGGTGGACTGGCCCCCGAATCTGCGTGACGATTACGATTTTGACCTGTCCAGACCTGTTGGTGCCGACGGGGCCCATAACGTGATGAACGCCCACTGGTACGGCTTCCTCTGTGCAATGGACGAGTATTATACGATTATCGGAAAGCCTGTTACGGGCATACGGGAAAAGGTGAAGGCGGCCTTTATCGAGGCGTTCTACTCCGAGGAACTGGGGCTGTTTGTGGACGCTATTGGATCCAAGCACGCGGCCATCCATTCCAACATCCTGCCCCTGCTCTTTGACATTGGTACGGAGGATGAAGCGCTGAAACAGCGCCTGATCGATTATATCCATCAGCGCGGACTGACCAATACGGGCGTATCCATCGCATATTTTGCACTGGCCGCACTGAAGAAGCACGGCAGAGAAGATATTGCGCTTGAACTGGCACTGGACGAGGGACTGTGGCTGCTCATGCTGTCCGAGGGTGCGACCACCACCTTCGAGGCGTGGGGCAAGGATCAGAAAAAGAACACCAGCCTGTTCCATCCCTGGGCAACGGCGCCCGCCATCATCTTTGCCGAAGGTGTAAGATATTATTAAACAAAAAGCCGGCTGACACATCGTGTCAGCCGGCTTTTACGTTGTGGATGATCAGGCCTTTTCCAGAGCCAGAGTGCGGGTGGTCACATCGCAGACCTCAGAGGGGCCAAAGTACTGGATGGCGCCGGGGTAGACGTAGCAGGTCTCCACAGCCCACTCAGCGCGGTGTGCCTCGAAGAACTTGAAGGGGGCGCCGTCCAGCTCCACCAGAGCCTTGCGGATGACGGGCTTGTCCTTGCCGTTGCGGCGCTCGATGTTCATCATCTTGGTGATG
>SVLE01000018.1 GCA_015068065.1 Oscillospiraceae bacterium
AAGGACGCGGCGCTGGAACGGCGCTTCCAGCCTGTGCTGGTCAGTGAGCCCAGCGTGGAGGACGCCATCGCCATCCTGCGCGGCCTGAAGGAGCGCTACGAGGTGTTCCACGGCGTGAAGATCACCGATGGTGCCCTTATTGCCGCAGCCACTTTGTCCAATCGCTATATTACGGATCGATTCCTGCCCGACAAGGCCATTGATCTGGTGGATGAGGCCTGCGCCATGATCCGTACGGAGATGGACTCCATGCCCACGGAGCTGGATATTATCTCCCGGAAGATCATTCAGCATGAAATCGAGGAGGCGGCGCTGAAAAAAGAGACCGATCAAATCTCCAAAGAGCATTTGGCGGATATTCAGAAAGAGTTGTCCGATATGCGGGATGAATTTAACGCCAAAAAGGCCCAGTGGGACAACGAGAAGAATGCCATCGGCAAGGTTCAGAGGCTGCGTGAGGAGCTGGAACAGGCTAATGCCGAACTGGAGAAGGCTCAGCGGGAGTATGATCTGGAAAAGGCGGCTCAGCTGCAGTACGGTCGTATCCCCGAGCTGAAAAAGGCGCTGGAGGCGGAGGAAAGCCTTGCGGTCCAAAGTAGGGAAAGTACTTTGCTCCGGGATAAGGTGACCGAGGAGGAGATCGCCCGGATCATTGAGCGCTGGACGGGGATCCCCGTGTCCAGACTGATGGAGGGGGAGCGGGAGAAGCTGCTCCATCTGGAGGATATCCTGCACAAGCGAGTTGTTGGACAGGACGAGGCGGTTCGGCTGGTGAGCGAGGCGATCCTGCGCAGCCGCGCCGGTATTGCCGATCCCAACAAGCCCATCGGTTCCTTCCTGTTCCTCGGGCCCACCGGCGTGGGCAAGACGGAGCTTGCCAAAACACTTGCGGAGGCGCTGTTTGACAGTGAGAAGAATCTGGTGCGAATCGATATGAGCGAGTATATGGAGAAATTCTCCGTCTCCCGGCTCATCGGTGCTCCTCCGGGATATGTGGGCTATGAGGAGGGCGGCCAGCTCACCGAGGCGGTGCGCCGAAAACCCTATTCCGTTATCCTCTTTGATGAAGTAGAGAAGGCACATCCCGACGTGTTCAATGTGTTGCTGCAGGTGCTGGACGATGGTCGCATTACCGACAGTCAGGGCCGCACCGTGGACTTCAAAAATACCATTATTATTCTCACCTCCAATCTGGGCAGCCAGTTCCTGTTGGACGGTATCGGACAGGACGGAGAGATCGGCATACAGGCGAGAGAACAGGTCAGTGAGCTGCTGAAGCGCTCCTTCCGTCCGGAGTTCCTCAACCGACTGGACGAGATCGTGTTCTACAAGCCTCTAACCAAGGACAACATTACCCATATCATTGATCTGTTGGTGGCAGACCTGAACCGCCGCCTTGCCGACAAGCAGCTGACGGTGGAGCTGACAGATGCGGCCAAGGGCTTTATCATCGACAGCGCCTACGACCCCATTTACGGTGCCCGTCCTTTGCGCCGCTTTGTGCAGCATACAGTGGAGACGCTGATCGGCAGAAAAATTATCGCCGATCAGGTGTCTGCCGGGCAGAAGCTGACGGTGGATCTGCGAGATGGGGAACTGATCGTAGCATGACGAGTATCCTACTGCGCCCGAAACAGTACTTTCGGGCGCAGTAGGATAAAAAATATTCAAAAATTTTAAAATAAGTGTTGACAAATATAGATTGCATGAATATAATATGTGTTGCGTTCAAAGACAGCAGGTTTCCTTGTGAGTAAATCCTGCCGAGAGTGCAGTGAAAAACAATAATCGTTTTACGCTGTTTGTGTCTTTGTGCGCAAACAGCGTTTTATTATTCTCTGGAGGTGAAATCCAAATGCCTAACGCAACAGTCCTGGAAGCGAAGAAGGCCATCGTGGCCGAGCTGACCGAGAAGCTGCAGAACGCCGCATCCGGCGTCCTGGTGGACTACAAGGGCATCACTGTGGCTGAGGACACCGCTCTGCGCGCCGAGCTGCGCAAGAACGATGTGGAGTACGCCGTTGTGAAGAACACCCTGACCCGCTTTGCCGCGCAAAACGCCGGCCTGGGCGAGCTGTCCGACTGCCTGAACGGCACCACTTCTCTGGCCATCTGCCAGAACGACCCCATCGCTCCCATGCGTGTCATCAACAAGTTCGCCAAGCAGTTCAATGGCGAGAAGTTCGTCATCAAGGCGGGCTTCATGGATGGCAAGATCCTGCCCCTGAACGAGATCATCGCCCTGGCCGACCTGCCCTCCAAGGAGGTTCTGCAGGCTCAGGTTCTGGGCACCATGCTGGCTCCCATCACCAGCCTGGCTATCGTCCTGAAGGCTATTGCCGAGAAGGACGGCGCCCCCGCGGCCGAGGCCGCTGCCGAGTAATCCGGCAACACACAAATCTGAAAACAAACACATTTTAGGAGGTACATTTACTATGGCTACCGAGAAAATCACTGCTCTGATCGAAGAAGTCAAGGGCCTGACCGTGCTGGAGCTGTCCGAGCTGGTTCACGCTCTGGAGGAAGAGTTCGGCGTTTCCGCCGCTGCTATGGCTGCTCCCGCCGCTGCCGGCGCTGCTGCTCCCGCTGCTGAGGAGAAGACCGAGTTTGACGTGGTCCTGGCCAGCTTTGACGCTGCTGCTAAGATCAAGGTCATCAAGGTCGTCCGCGAGATCACCGGCCTGGGCCTGGCTGAGGCCAAGGCTGTTGTCGAGGGCGCTCCCAAGGCTCTGAAGGAGGGCGTCTCCAAGGAGGAGGCCGAGGACCTGAAGGGCAAGCTGGAAGAGGCCGGCGCCAAGGTCGAGCTGAAGTAATTCAACTTTCACCACCAGAATGCGAATCCCCCAACCATTTCGGTTGGGGGATTTGTTTTTTTGCGCGTTTGTGATAGAATAAACAAAACGGACCGGAGGTGCACTATGACAGACCTTGAACTGGTACAAAAAGCCTTTGATATGCTGGAGCGATCCTATGTACCCTATTCCAAATTCCCGGTGGGGGCGGCTTTGCTGTGTAAAGATGGAAGCCTTTTCACCGGCTGCAACGTGGAGAATGCCGCCTACGGCTCCACCATCTGCGCCGAGCGCACTGCCCTGCTCAAAGCGGTGAGTGAAGGGCATAAGGACGATTGGCAGGCCATTGCAATCGCGGGCCGGGGAGAGGACTACTGCTGGCCCTGTGGATCCTGTCGGCAGATGCTCTATGAATTTGCCCCCGACCTGAACGTTCTGGTGGCCCGTGGGGATGGAGAGTTTGTGACCACGACGCTGTCTGAACTGATGCCACATGGCTTTGGACCCAAGTCGCTGGAGTGATCTGCATAAAAAATGTTGACAAACGGCGAGAATCTGTTATAATCATCATTCGGTAAAGCCAATGGTTTTACCTGAAGTTAATAACCTTATCAAGAGTGGTGGAGGGAACGGCCCGATGAAGCCCGGCAACCTGCCTTTGCAAGGTGCCAAATCCGGCGGTAGTGTATCGAGAGATGAGGGTGCATCGACAGTAACGCTCCGCTGACCGCGGAGCGTTTTTCGTACCCAACGACAGAAAGGAGAAACAATGATGGCAAAGAGACTTTTTACTTCCGAATCCGTGACCGAGGGACATCCCGATAAAATTTGCGACCAGATCTCTGACGCAGTGCTGGATGCCATTCTGGCTCAGGATCCTCAGGCCCGCGTGGCCTGCGAGACCACGGTGACCACCGGCCTTGTTCATGTGATGGGTGAGATCACCACCAGTTGTTACGTGGACATCCCCAAGACCGTGCGTGAGGTGGTGCGGGACATCGGCTATGACCGTGCCAAGTTTGGCTTTGACTGCGACACCTGCGCGGTCATCACCTCCATTGATGAGCAGTCCGCCGACATCGCCATGGGCGTGGACAAGTGCCTGGAGGCCAAGGAAGGCGCTCAGGATGACGGACTGGACAACGGTGCCGGCGATCAGGGCATGATGTTCGGCTACGCCTGTGACGAGACCGAGGAGCTGATGCCTCTGCCTCTGTCCATGGCCCAGAAGCTGGCCAAGCAGCTGACCGACGTGCGCAAGCAGGGCAAGGTGGACTACCTGCGTCCCGACGGAAAGACTCAGGTGACCGTGGAGTATGACGAGAACAATGCCCCTGTCCGTGTGGACGCAGTGGTGGTTTCTACTCAGCACAGCCCTGAGGTGGAGCTGGAGCAGATCCGCAAGGATATGGTGGAGTTGGTCATCAAGCCCATCATCCCTGCCCATCTGATGGATGCGGATACCAAGATCTACGTCAACCCCACCGGCCGGTTCGTCATCGGCGGCCCTCAGGGTGACTCCGGTCTGACCGGTCGTAAGATCATCGTAGATACCTACGGCGGCAGCGCTCCTCACGGCGGCGGTGCCTTCTCTGGCAAGGACCCCACCAAGGTGGACCGTTCCGCAGCCTACGCTGCCCGCTGGGTGGCCAAGAACGTGGTGGCTGCCGGTTTGGCAAAGCGTTGCCAGATTCAGCTGGCCTATGCCATCGGCGTGGCTCGGCCTGTCAGCGTGCGTGTGGACACCTTCGGTACCGGCACAGTGAGCGATGAGGTGCTGGAGGCTGCTGTGGAGAAGACCTTTGACCTGCGGCCCGCGGCCATCATCCGTGATCTGGATCTGCGCCGTCCCATCTACCGCCAGACCGCCGCTTACGGCCATTTCGGCCGTCCCGAGCTGGACCTGCCCTGGGAGAAGCTGGACCGGGTGGATGCCCTTAAGGCCAATCTGTAAAAGAAAACAAAAATCGCGGCTACCATTAGGTAGCCGCGATTTTTTATGCCGTTTCAGGAGGGGAAGTTACTTCTCGTCCTTGTAGATTTCTTTGAAGTACTTGTAGGTGTCCACCTTCAGCTCGCCGCAGGCGGCCTCGTCGCAGGCGACGATTCCGTCGGGATGCAGCTGCAGGGCGCTGATGGTCCACGCATGGTCCACGCCGCCCTCCACACAGTGACGCAGAGCACGGGCCTTGCTGTGGCCGCTGATGAGCAGCAGCACCTGCTTGGAGTCGCACACAGTGCCCACGCCCACAGACAGGGCAGTCTTGGGGACCTTGTTGGGGTCATTGTCAAAGAAGCGGGAGTTGACGATCAGAGTGTCCTCGGTCAGAGCGCGCACGCCGGTGCGGGAGACCAGAGAGGTAAAGGGCTCGTTGAAAGCGATGTGGCCGTCCACGCCGCTTCCGCCCAGGAACAGATCGATGCCGCCGTAGGAGGCGATCTTATCCTCGTAGCGCTGGCACTCGGCCTCCAGATCCTCGGCCATGCCGTTGAGAATGTTGATATTTTCCGCAGGAATGTCAATGTGGTTAAAGAGGTTGTCGTGCATGAAGTACCAGTAGCTCTGGTCGTGCTCTCTGGGCAGACCCACGTATTCGTCCATGTTGAAAGTTACCACGTTTTTAAAGCTCAGGGTGCCGGCCTTGTTCATTTCGATCAGGCGCTTGTAGACACCAAGAGGGGAGGAACCGGTGGGCAGGCCGAGGACGAAGGGGCGGTCTTCCTTATGGGCGTTGATGGCGTCGGCAATATGCTGAGCGGCCCAGGCACTCATATCTTCGTAATTGTTTTTGATGATCAGTTTCATGCTCAATCACACTCCAAGTTTGAATAAAGGAATTTTCTGGAAAAGTGGCTTGCGGATTTATTATACACCTTTTTGGGGATTTGTAAATCAGTTTCTTTGCGAATTTTGCAAAAAACAAGCTGTAGTTGTTTCTTGTGCCGCGTAAATAGTAAAGATAAAAAGCCAAATTTAAAGAAGGTGGAAACGCGTGTCTTTTGGTGTGGACGAATAAATAAGCAATGCAATTTTTTGTTTTTTTCACATACTATGGTTACACGGAAGGGAGGCGGTCACATTGCATGAGCACGCAAAAAGCGGGCAGATGGTTGTAGAGCAGCTTTGTTCGGACCAGACCGCAGGACTGAACAGGGAGCAGGTGCTTCAAAGACGGGAGCAGTATGGGTACAATCGTTTGCGAGAGAAACAGAAAAAAGGGCTAATCCGTCGCTTTTTTGACCAGTTCAGGGATGCCATGATCCTGATCCTCGTGGGGGCGGCGGTCGTTTCGTTTGTTGTGGCCTGTGTGGAAGGGGAGACAAAGGAATTCTTTGAGCCGGTGCTTATTCTGATGATCGTGGTGCTGAATGCGGTTATGGGAGTTGTGCAGGAAAGCCGGGCGGAACGGGCGCTGGATGCGTTGAAGAATATGTCGGCACCCCATGCCAGAGTCATCCGAAGCGGACAGGAGCAGGTGATCCAAGCGGCTGAACTGGTGCCGGGGGATATCATTCGACTGGAGGCGGGTGACTTTGTGCCGGCGGATGCGCGCCTGCTGCACAGTGTTAGCCTGAAGAGTGAGGAGTCTGCCCTGACCGGAGAGTCTGTTCCCTCGGAAAAGGATGCCGATGTCTGCGTAGCGGAAAATGCGCCTCTGGGGGATCGAAGCGGCATGGTCTTTTCCGGCTGTTCCATTACCTACGGGACAGCGATTGCCATCGTTATCGCCACCGGAATGAACACGGAAATGGGGCGCATTGCCGACCTGCTGGACAGGGAGGAAGAGGGGCAGACCCCGCTGCAGCAGAAGCTGACACGGCTGGGAAAATATCTGGGGGCAATGGCGCTGGCGGCCTGTGGAATCATCTTTGGAGTGGGGCTTGCCAACGGGATAGCGGCCATGGAGATTTTTATGACGGCGGTCTCGCTGGCGGTGTCTGCCATTCCGGAGGGTCTGCCCGCCATTGTGACCATTGTGCTGTCCATTGGGGTGCAGCGCATGGTGAAGAAAAACGCGATCATCCGCAAGCTGCCCGCCGTGGAAACCCTGGGCGGGGCCGGGGTGATTTGTTCGGACAAAACGGGGACGCTGACTCAAAACCGGATGACTCTGGTCAAAGCCTATTGTGACGGGGCGAAAGAGGCGGAGGAGATCAGCGGCAAAAATTCCCGGGCTGTGCAGAAACTGCTTCAGTACGGGGCGCTGTGCTGTGACGGGACTGTGATTTTTGAAGAGGACGGGGAGAAGCATATCGGAGACCCCACCGAGACAGCCATCGTGCTGGCTGCGCACAAAAACGGCTATCCGAAGCAGGCGCTGAACGGACGTTATCCGCGAGTTGGTGAGCTGCCCTTTGACTCTGAACGCAAGCGTATGACGACCATCAACCGGATGGATGATAAGCTGGTCGTTATCGTTAAGGGTGCCTTTGATGTGATGGCTCAGAGATGTACCGCCGGGGATCTGGAACGGGCGGGAGCGGTCAACGAGCAGATGAGTTCTCAGGCGCTTAGAGTGTTGGCGGTGGCTTATAAGACCATAGAGGAATTGCCGGAAGAGATCAATGCCGATGTACTGGAGAATGATTTGACCTTTTTGGGACTTGTTGGGATGATCGATCCACCCAGACCTGAGGCGGGGCAAGCTGTGGCGGTCTGCCGCAGGGCGGGCATTAAACCAGTAATGATCACCGGGGACCATGTAATCACTGCGTCGGCCATTGCGCAAGAGCTTGGCATCCTTGGCCAGGGTGATCGGGCGGTTACCGGGCCGCAGCTGGACGAGATGAGCGACAGTGAGCTGGAACGGCATGTGGAAGATATCGCAGTGTATGCCCGGGTGTCGCCGGAAAATAAAATACGCATCGTAAAGGCATGGCAGCGCAAAGGACGGGTGGTAGCCATGACCGGAGACGGCGTAAATGATGCACCGGCGCTGAAAGCAGCTGACATTGGATGTGCCATGGGTATTACAGGAACGGATGTGGCCAAGGGTGCTGCGGACATGACCTTGACCGACGACAATTTTGCCACCATTGTGGATGCGGTACGGGAAGGCCGCGGCATTTACGCCAACATCCGGAAGGTGGTGGGCTTTTTGCTTGGCACCAACATTGGAGAGGTGATCACTGTCTTTGTTGCCATGCTCCTGTGGCACAAATCTCCTCTGCTGTCTATGCAGCTGCTGTGGATCAATCTGGTAACAGACAGCCTGCCGGCAATCGCTTTGGGGATGGAGGCGGTGGAGAAGGACATTATGGAGCGCCCTCCAAAGCCGAGAGAGGAGGGGCTGTTTGCACATGGCTTTGGTGTGCGTACGGTACTGCAGGGTGTGATGTTTGGCGCGCTTTCCCTGATTGCATTCCGTCTGGGAGAGATGTCCACCGGGCAGGAGGCAGGGGGTCAGACACTGGCCTTTATGGTGCTGGCACTGTCTCAGGTGGTGCAGGCCTTCAATATGCGATCGGAACACTCTCTGTTTCAAATCGGAGTTTTTACAAACCGCAATCTGAACTGGGCGGCACTGTCCTCGGTGGTGCTTGTCTCTCTGGTGATGTTCACCCCGCTGGCCGGCCCGTTTGGGTTGATCAGACTTCCGGTAACATTGTATCTGGAGGGGTTGGGACTGATCTTTGTTCCGCTTGCTGTGATGGAATTTTCCAAGGCATTTGGTTTGATAAAGCATCAGCATTGAACGCAAAAAACGGATGTCCCGGTGCGGGACATCCGTTTTTTGTATGAGAGGGATTATTCTTCCACGTTACCCAGCTCTTCGTAAATGCGAAGCACTTCCAGAGAGTCGTCGGTGGGAGGATACTTTTTTACAGCCAGCTTGAACAGCTCACGGGCGGTGTTGGCCAGCAGAGTGGGGGCACCCACGGCGTCTGCCGTCTGGCAGACAATGTTGGTATCCTTAAGCTGGATCTGCAGGGTGCTGCGGGTGGAGAAGTCACGGTCAATGACGAACTGACCGCGATTTTCGAAAATGCGGGACATGCCGGCGCTGGCGCAGATGACGTCGTATACGCACTTCAGGTCCAGACCGCACTTTTTGGCCAGAGTAAAGGCCTCGGCGGTGGCGCACATGTGCACGCCTACCAGCAGCTGATTAATGGTCTTGACAGCCTGACCCTGACCCACTTCGGTGCCTACCAGAACGGGGTTGGTGGAGAAGCTTTCCATCACGGGGCGGACGGCCTCAAACACCTCGGTCTTGCCGGATACCATCAGGGTCAGCTTACCGGCAGCAGCGCCACGGGTGCCGCCGCTGACGGGGCAGTCCAGCATGTCCACGCCGTGCTCGGCAGCCATCTTGCCCAGTGCCTGGGCATCGGTCATGGCGATGGTGCTCAGGTTGATGATCACGCCACCGGTCATAGTCTCCAGCAGGCC
Source organism: Oscillospiraceae bacterium (assembly GCA_015068065.1). Lineage (GTDB taxonomy): Bacteria > Bacillota > Clostridia > Oscillospirales > Oscillospiraceae > Lawsonibacter. Next base: position 9,187 of record SVLE01000018.1, read on the forward strand.
GGAGACCACGCTCTGGCACTGGGGATAGGTGTTGACCATCATAAACACGGTGTCCGCAGCACGGCCCATCTCCTGCAGACTGTCAACGCCGTGAGCGCCCTGTGCGACAAGGTCTGCATAGGCCTCCGGCCTTACATCGTAGAGGGTGAGCTCATAGCCAGCTTTCATCATGTTCAGGGCCACGGAATGTCCCATGGCGCCCAGACCAATCATACCGATTTTCATATTATGTAGTGCCTCCTTGTGTTTGTTCTTTTAAGTATGATAGCACAAAGCGGCGGCGGCGTCTACAAGTTTTTTCACCGTGGGGGCAGATTGCTGCTCGGGTTCGGTGGCGTTGGGGATGGGAATGTTGGAACCGCAAACGCGAACGATGGGAGCGTCCAGCTCATCAAAGAGCTTATCAACCACCTGAGCGGCAATTTCGGCACCGTAGCCGCTGCGCTCGGGGGCTTCGTGGGTGATCAGCACGCGGCCGGTCTTCTTCACGCTCTGAGCGATGGTTTCCATGTCCAGGGGAACCAGGGTGCGCAGGTCAATGACCTCGGCATCGATGCCCTGAGCGGCCATCTTCTCGGCAGCCTCCAGAGCGGTATGGACCATCTTGGAGTAGGTGATGATGGTCACATCCTTGCCCTCGCGCTTCACGTCGGCCTTGCCGATGGGGATAAGATACTCCTCTTCGGGGACCTCGCCCTTGATGTGGTACAGGCCCTTGTGCTCGATGAAGAACACGGGGTTGTTGTCGCGCACGGCGCTTTTGAGCAGACCCTTAAAGTCATAGGGGGTGGAGGGCATCACGATCTTCAGACCGGGGATATGGGTGAGCAGACCCTCCAGGCTCTGGGACTGGGTACAGCTGTTGGAACGGTTACGGCCGCACTGAGTGCGGATGACCATGGGAACGGTAACTTTGCCGTTACTCTTATAGCACATTTTGGACATCTGGTTGAGGATGATGTCAAAGCCCACGCCGATAAAGTCGATGTGCATGATCTCAGCTACGGGACGGGCACCGCACATGGCGGCACCGGTAGCGGAGCCCATAATGGCCAGCTCGGACAGGGGGGTGTTGCGCACACGCTCCGGGCCGAACTCGGCATACAGGCCGCGGGTGGCCTTGTACACGCCGCCGGTCAGGGCAACGTCCTCGCCCATGACGAATACTTTTTCATCACGGCGCATTTCCTCGGCAAGGGCGGCGGAAATAGCGTCACGAACTGCAATTTTACTCATGATATTTCAACCTCCTCAATCCGCAAACAGTTTGGTTTCCATCTCTTCCACCGTCATAGGAGTGCCGTTCAGGCCGAACTCCACGGCGGTAGCCAGCTGATCCTCCACGGACTCACGCACAGCGGCGTCCTGATCCTCGGTCCAGCCGAACTCTTTTTCAAGCAGAGCGTGCATGCGCTTGATACAGTCGTTGTTCTGCTTGGCTTCTTCCACCTCTTCCTTGGTGCGGTAGAGCTGATCGTCACCCTCGTGGTGGCCGCGGAAGCGGTAGGTGTCGCACTCGATGAAGTAGGGACCCTTACCGCTGCGGGCGTGTTCCACGGCCTCCTTGGCGGCGGCGTAGACCTCAAGAACATCATTGCCGTTGACACGAACGCCGGGCGCGCCGTAAGCGGCGGCACGCTGATAGAAGGAGCCCATAGCGGTGGAGGTATCCACGCTGGTGGAGATAGCGTAGTGATTGTTCTCGCACACGAAGACAACAGGCAGCTTCCACACGGCGGCCAGATTCATGTTTTCGTGGAACGCACCCTGGTTGGCGCCACCGTCACCAAAGAAAGCGACGGACACGCGGTCGGGGGCGTACAGGGAGCAATACAGGGCGTGACCGGTGGCCAGGGAGTGGGAAGCTCCCACGATACCGTTGGCGCACATCAGGCCCACCTCGGGAGCGCACTGATGCATCTTGCCGGCACGGCCACCGCACAGACCCTCCTGCTTGCCCATGAGCTCTGCCATCATCTCGTTGACGTTGGCACCCTTGGCGATCAGGTGACCGTCACAGCGGTGGGTGGAGGAAACATAGTCCTCCTTGCGCAGGGCCTTGCACACGCCGGTGGCAACGGCCTCCTCACCCACATACATGTGCATGTTACCAAGCACATTACCCTTCTTATTATAATCCACGGTGACTTCTTCGAAACGGCGGATCAGGATCATCTCGCGGTACATGGCGACCAGTTCGTCCTGGCTGAGATTCAGCTGCTTGTAGTCCAATTCTGACATCCTTTCTGCGTTTAATAGCATAATTTGGGTAAAAACCCGTTTTCAACCGTAGCATATCACAAAACATTTTGTTTTTAAATGTGGTGTCAGGACAATGTTTTTGTGCTGGCAGCACAAAAACATTTTATAAACCACTTGAAAACCGGGGGTAAACTTGCTATATTTATATCGAAACAACAAAAGGGGGGCGAAACTGTGGAGGGGCGTAGCATGCAGGATCTGGTCGACCTGTTTCTTCGGACAAATGATCTTGGCCGCCTGATCGGAAAAGCAGCCGATGTGCTGAAAAACCCGCTGCTGGTCTGTGATACCAGCTATCACTTCCTCGGTTGGTCCGATGTGAGCGGCGTAAGCGATAAAAGCTGGCTGGCCGGCGTAAAGCGCGGAGGCTGGTCCTACGAGTTGGTGTCGCTGATCAACGGCCTGGATCTGGATTATACGGGAAAAGAGCACAAGACTCAGATCCTTAACAGCATCAACAAGGAAAGCAGCTCGCGGCGGATGATCGGGACACTGTGCATGGACGGGGCGCATCTGGGCTACTACTTCATTCTGGAGGAGAACACACCTTTTAATGAAGTGGAGGAGCAGACGTATCGACAGGTGGCGGCCGTTCTTGCCAAGAGTGTGAGCGGGGCACGTGCACAGCGACTGCCCGGCGGTGGACGCAGCAGCGAGGGCATTATGCTCGATCTGCTGCAGAACGGATTTGACAGCCGTAAGCTTTTTCTGGAGCGGGCAGGTGAAGATAATATTGCCCGCACCGGCAATTACCGCGTGTTCTGCATTCCTGTTCGAAAAGAGGGGCGGGATGTAAGCGGAAATCGCGGTTTTCACAGCCTGATCGGCCACTGCCTGCCTCTGTCCTGGCAGGTGAGGTTTCAGGACAATATTGTAGTTCTGGCGGATTTTGGATCCAGACTGTATCGGCGGCCGGATGCGCTGGAGGCCTTTCGGTCTTTTCTGGTTCAGCACAGGCTGTGTGCCGGCTTCAGCGATATTTTCTCCGACCCGTATGAACTCAAACGCTACTATGAGCAGGCGCACGCCGCAGCTTGTCTTGGGACGGTGTTTGAAGATGAGCGAAGCCTGATTCCCTATGAGGATTACAAAATATACAGCCTGTTCCTGAACGTTCCGGATGAGGACCCGTTCAGTCAGTACAGCACCGATGTGGTGCGCAGGATCCATGAATACGATCTGAAGAACGCCACGGACTATCTGGAAACGCTGTGTCATTATCTGGGCAGTCAGTGCTCGGTGCAGAAAGCGGCGGACAGGCTCTATGTCCATCGCAACACGGTAGCCTACCGTGTGGGCAAGATCCGGGAATTGTTTGATCTCAGCTTTGAGGATGACCGGCAAAACTACCTGAATTACACATCCTGTCTGCTGCGCAGATTCTGTGATCGCGTAGGGACAAAGGAGAAGAATGACCTGTTGCATAACCAGAAACTGCTGTGATTTATAGGAGGTGAAAATATGATCCATTCCCAAATGAACGAGTTTGATCTCATCCGCACCCGTATCCTGCCCCTGCCCAAGAAGGCGGAGCAGCTGGCGGGTAAGCCCGGCCTGAAGCTGGGCAAGGGCAGCTGTTTTAAGCTGACTGCCCCGACTGCCGAGTACGGCCCTGTCAAGACTGCCGGAGAATATATGACTGACCTGCTCACTGGCCTGTTTGGCGCGGATTGTATCTGCGGCTGTGCGGAGGCTATGCCCGTTACCCTGTCCATTGCTCAGGAAGCTCCCACTGACATGACCAATGCCGGGGACGGCTACACTCTGACCATCACCGGCGAGGGGCTTGAGATCGTGGGCTACGGAGGCCCCGGCCTGCTGTACGGTGTGGTTACCCTGAAGCAGCTGTTCAAGGCGGATAATGACGGCGTGGAGCTGCCCGCCATGACGGTGACCGACTGGCCGGATAACCCCATCCGTGGGTTCAAGCAAGAGTGCCGCTACGGCTCCAACGTGATGGAGCGGGAAGACTGGCTGGCCATGATGGACGACATGGTGTCCAAGAAGATGAACTATCTGGAGATCGCGCTGTACGGCTGCTGGTCCGTGCAGTACGACGGCCGCGTGTCTGAGTACCTGTATCTGCCTATCAAGGGCCATCCCGAACTGAAAACCCCCATGGTGGTCAAGTACTACTCTCCCGAGGAGGGCCGCTGGATCGAGTGCGAGAAGCTGCCTCCCATCTTCTGCAACAATCTGCTGGACGAGGTGTTCCGCTATGCCCGTGATCTGGGCATGAAGGTGTGCCCTGCCATCAACTCTCTGGGGCACAACACCCTGCTGCCCGCCATGATCCCCGAGGTGTCCGCCAAGAACGAGGACGGTACCCCCACCAAGACCGGCTTCTGCACCTCCAATCCGGCTACTTACGAGCTGCTCTTCTCCATCTATGATCAGATTATTGACGATTACATGATCCCCTACGGCATGGATATGTTCAACACGGTTCTGGACGAAGTGTGGGCCGGCGTGGGCATGAATGCCGAGGATCCCAAGAAGCTGCGTTCCGCCTGGTGTTCCTGCCCCGCGTGTCTGGCCAAGGAGAAGGGGGATCTGTTCATTGACCACGCGGTCAAGCTGGTCAGCCACCTGAAGGAAAAGGGCATGAAGTCCGTGCTGATGGCCTGCGACATGCTGCTGGCTACTCGCAAGAACTCTCTGGGCTGGTTGGGCGACCGGCTGATGGAGGCCATGGAGAAGGCCGGAGTGAAGGATACCCTGCTGATCGCATGGTGGACTTACTTCGACATTAAGGAAAAGATGTACTTCGATAACCTGCATCCCGAACTGGGTCTGCGCGCCATTAACACCCCCTGGACCGGCTATTACAACTGGTGTGTCCTCACCAACCCCCTGCGTGACATTCAGATTCTGGCCGAGATGAACCATCGGGACGGCGGCGAGGGCGTGCGCGCCTACTCCATGTGGGACGACTGCTTCGACCGCAACCACGATGCTGTGGCTGAGTACGCCTGGGACTATGTGCAGACCGGCACCGTTCAGGACGTGACCGACCGCTATGTGCTGCGCCACTTTGGCGCCCGCGCCGAGGAGGCCAAGCGCGCTTTCAAACTGGTGGATTTGGCCACTGAAGAGCGTATGCAGACGGAGGATGATCCTCTGCGTGTGGTCGTGTCCAACTTCAACCTGCTGCTGTACAAGACCTCTTATTACACCTATTCCTACGTGGCAGCTGACAAGCCCTATCCCCGCAACTTCCCCGGCGAGGCGCTGGAATATCTGCTGAACACCCGCGCCGATCAGGAGCGTGCCCTGTACTCCATCTCCAGCATGGCATCTCAGGCTGCGGAGATCTTCCGCTCTCTGGCTTTGGACACCCGCTGCGACCGTCACATGGCGGACGTCTTTGCCTATGAGTGCGAAAACTACGTCTGCCAGGTGGAGGACTGGCTGGCACTGCTGCGCATATACGACCTGGCTCAGGCCGGTGAGTACAAGGCTATCGCACCCATCGCCAGAGTGCGTCAGCAGGCCCGTCTGGACCTGATGGCCCACATGGAGAAGTGCCGCCGCAAGTTTGCCCGGGAGGCTCTGGCTATGCGCAACCAGTCCATCTTCATGCAGATGTTCAACGACATCGCCACCTATGTGGAAAACAACGAAGATCCAAAGCTGGATATGCTCAACCTGAATAACATTTTCAGCGAGCGGTTCTGGTCTCTGCGCTAAAAGAAATAAAAAGACAGGCACACAGCTGTGTGCCTGTCTTTTTTGTGAAAGATCAGCGGACAAAGGAACGGGCGAATTGCACAAGGGTATTGACCAGCGGGGAGGTGGAGTCCTTGCGCCAGGCAATGCCCACCTGCTTGATGATAGGCTCAGTCACATTCAGCTCTACCACGCCGTCCAGAACATGGGTGCGGAATTCCTCTGAGGGAAGGAGAGCGACGCCCAGACCACCCCGGACCATATAAAGACCGGTGGACGGGCTGCTGGAGCGACATACGATATTCGGCTCAAAGCCGGCCTGGCGGCAGGCGTTCTGGCACAGCTGGGCGGCCACCTGAGTGCTCTCATGGAAGATGAAGCGCTCGTCAGCCAGTTCCCGCAGGCTGACCTGTCCACGTTTGGCCAAGGGGTGTAGAGAGGGGACGGCAAGACAGTAGCGGTCACTGCCCAGCTGAACAAATTCCAGATCGGAGGGGATGCCGGTAGGCGGAAGATTGAGAAAGGCCAGGTCGAGCTTGCGGTTTTGCAGCAGCTTCAGCAGAGCGTGGGTGCCGCCTTGATTAATGTTGACTGAAATATCCGGATAGCTTCCGCAAAAGGCGGACAGCAGACCGCCAAAGTCAATACATTGCAGACTGGTGATGATGCCCAGATCCAGAGTACCCCGCTGCAGTCCGGCATACAAAGACATTTCCGCCTGCAGAGACTGGGTAAGCTGCAGGATCTCCCGGGCACGCAGGACAAAGGCTTCTCCCGCCTGAGTCAGCTCTGCTCCACGGGCGTGGCGGCGGAACAGGGAAAGGCCCAGCTCCCGTTCCAGCTTGGCAATCTGTTGGGACAGGGCAGGCTGTCCCACATGACATTGTTCGGCGGCTTGAGAAAAATTGCCGCAGTCGGCTACGGCCAGCACGTATTGCATGACGTACAGTTCCATAACTCCTCCCCCAAAACGGGCAAAACCATACGGCCTGCCCAGAATAAGATCTGCTTTTATTATGGGTGCCCAAAACGGGAAAGTCAAGAGGGTTGACGAAAGAGGTATCATTTTTTATAATAACTCGAATGCGAAAGATGAATTGGTAATTTTGTCGTGGTGGGACTAAAGTATATATTAGAAAATTGCGCAAAGGAGCGTGCTGTATGAATCGTCTTGTGTTTAACCAAAAGGATGTGGAGCGCCTGGAACAGCAGGCCATCCAGATCCGTCAGGACGTGATCTCCATGATCCACGCCGCCAAGGCCGGCCATCCCGGTGGCTCTCTGTCGGCAGTGGAGATGGTGACTGCCCTGTACTTCCACGTGTTGAATATCGACCCCGAAAATCCCCGCTGGCCGGATCGTGACCGATTTGTCCTGTCCAAGGGACACGCCTGCCCGGTGCTGTATGCCGCGCTGGCCCGTCGTGGATTTTTTGATCCCTCCCACCTGAACACCCTGCGCCAGTATCACTCCATTCTGCAGGGTCATCCGGACATGAACAAGACCCCCGGTCTTGATATGACAGCCGGCTCTCTGGGCAACGGTCTGTCCATCGGTGTGGGTATGGCGCTGTCTGCGCGCCTCCACAAGCAGGACTACACCACCTATGTCATGCTGGGCGACGGTGAGATCCAGGAGGGTATGGTCTGGGAGGCCGCCATGGCCGCCGGACACCATGACCTGAAGAATCTGGTGGCCATCGTGGACTGCAATGGCGTACAGATCAACGGCTGGGTCAACGATGTGATGACTGTGGAGCCTCTGGCTGACAAGTGGCGTGCCTTCGGCTGGGCCGTGGTAGAGGTCAACGGCCATAACATGACTGATGTGCTGACCGCCCTGCATACGGCCAAAACCATGCGCAAGCCTACGGCTATCCTCATGCGCACGGTCAAGGGTAAGGGTGTGTCCTTCATGGAGGATCAGCCCAAGTGGCACGGTGCGGCTCCCACGGATGAGGAGCTGATTGAGGCAATCGCTCAGATCAAGGAAGGCGGTGTTGTATAATGGGAACTTTGTTGGCAACCAGAATGGCCTTTGGTCAGGAGCTGCTGGAGATCGCAAAGACAAAGACTGATTTTGTGGTGTGCAACGCGGACACCAAGACCTGCGGACTGGAAAAGTTTGGTCAGATGTTCCCCGGCCGTGAATTCTCCTTCGGTATTGCCGAGCAGAATCTGGTGGGCGGCGCTGCCGGTCTGGCCTCCTGCGGCAACAAGGTGTTTCTGGCCACCTTCGGCGTGTTTGCTTCCATGCGCGCCTGTGAGCAGGTTCGTACCTTTATCTGCTATCCCAACCTGAATGTGACCATTATCGGCACCCATGCCGGTCTGCAGGTGGGCGGTGACGGTGCTACCCACGCCGCTATTGAGGATGTTTCCATCATGCGCTCCTTCCCCAACATGACGGTGGTGCAGCCTGCCGATGCGGTTTCCGCCCGGGCGCTGGCACACGCGGCGGTGGACTTTGAGGGCCCCCTGTACATCCGTTTGCACCGCAATGCGGTGGCCGACATTTACGACCCCGAGACCTATCAGTTTGAGTTTGGTAAGGCCCGCACCGTCCGGGAGGATGGCAGCGACCTGACCATCATTTCCTCCGGTATCCTGCTGAAAAAGGCCCTGGATGCGGCGGAAATTCTGAAGGGACAGGGTGTCGGCGTGCGTGTGGTGGATATGGCTACCATCAAGCCGCTGGACGAGGAAGCGGTGCTGCGCGCTGCCCGGGAGACCGGCGCCATTATGACCGTGGAAGATCACACGGTGCTGGGTGGACTGGGTTCTGCCGTGGCCGAAGTGGTGGTGAGCAAGTGCCCCGTGCCCATGGAGCTGGTGGGTATTCAGGATCGCTTCGGCGAATCCGGAGATCCGGAGCTCATCTACCGTGATCACGGTATGGATGTGGACTCTATCGTGGCAAAGGCTCTTGCTCTTAAGGCCAGAAAGTAATTCGATACAACAGACAGGCGCGGCTGCAAAAATGCAGCCGCGCCTGTTTTTGAATGTTATTCAAAAATCAGGGTGCCGAAGTACTGAGGGGTATGGAAGTTCAGTGGCTCTGCCTCTACCCGGGACCAGCTCAGCCAGTGGGGATTTGGGGTTTTATCACCGCATTTGTAGAAGTTGGCCCGCAGTACATCGCCGCTTTTGGGAGCGAAGGAGGGGAACAGACGGCGGATGAAGGAGAAGGACAGTTCGTAGGACACTTCCCAGCCGCCCTCGAAGAATGCGACCTTTGTCTGCAACCCGTTTTCCGGACGCGGAGGAACCAGACGAAGCAGGTCCGGCTTGCCCGTTCCGATGCCCATGAAGTAGGCTCCGCTGGGGACGGTCTCAAAGTTGAGATAGCGGGGATCACCATCCACGGGGGAGAAGAAGAACTCCAGACAGCTGTCCTCCCATGTGTTGGCCAGAGGGCCGCTCTCTTCCATACGGATATTGGATTCCTCTGCACGCAGACGGACAAACAGGGAACTGCCGTTACAAGCCACCTGAGCCCAGGCGCGGACGGGGGCGGTTTCAGCCCTGTGGATCTGATCGATGGGCAGGGAGGGGACGCAGGACCAGTCGGGGGTACCGGAAATTTTCTTAATGGTATAGGTGCTCATAGCGGAGACTCCTTTGAAAATATATAATTTTAAATATATATAATGATCATATATGGATTGATATATTTATAACAAACGTTGATTTATGTGGATATCGTGAAGATATTAACACATTTTGGAACAAAAATCTACACAAATTGTCTGCTGCGAAAAGAGGCGAAAAAGAAAAAGTTTTTTGGAAAAACCGTTGAGCATCAAAGGGATTTGTGCTAAAATGAAAATCGCATAATCATGGCCGGGTGTGGAGATATTCCGGGCGGATCGGAAAAGTCCGGCTGAAAAATCAGGAAAAGAGGAGAGGAAACCATGGCAAATGGAATTTCCATGGCACGCGTAGAGGAAATTATTGACTCCTACGGTGCCCAGCGCAGCAACCTCATCGCGATCATGCAGGATGTTCAGGCTGAGTACAAGTACCTGAGCGTTCCTGTTCTGGAACTGATCGCCGAGAAGCTGAACATCGGCGTGGCCAAGGTGTACAGCGTTGCTACCTTCTACGAGAACTTCTCGCTGGAGGCCAAGGGTAAGTACATTATCAAGGTGTGCGACGGCACGGCCTGTCACGTGCGCAAGTCCGAGCCTATCTACAAGGCACTGAAGGCGCATCTGGGTCTGGAGGGGAAGCAGAAGACCTCTGCCGACGGTCTGTTTACGCTGGAGACCGTGGCCTGTCTGGGTGCCTGCAGTCTGGCTCCCGCTATGACCGTGAACGACGAGGTCTATGCCAAGATGACCCCCGAATCCGCCGTTGAACTGGTGGAGAGCCTGAAGAAGAAGGAGGAGAGCGCAAATGGCTGAACTGACAAGAACTGAGTTTCAGGCCCTGCGTGCCGAGGCTGAGCAGCTGCTGGCCCGTCAGAAGCGTCAGGTGCTGGTGTGCGGCGGTACCGCCTGTATTGCCAGCGGTGCCATGAAGGTGTATGACTATCTGAAGGCCGAGTGTGAAAAGCGCGGCATCCAGATCAGCGTTGACCTGAAGCACGAGACCGAGGGTGACGGTATCCATCTGAAGAAGAGCGGTTGCCACGGCTTCTGCGAGATCGGCCCTCTGGTGAGCATCCAGCCTCAGAACGTTCTCTACACCCACGTTAAGGTGGAGGACTGCGACGAGATCATTGAGAAGACCATTATCGGCGGCGAGATCATTGACCGCCTGCTGTACAAGGGTCAGGGCATGACCTGCCTGAACCGCGATGAGATCCCCTTCTGCAAGAACCAGACCCGCGTTGTTCTGCGCAACAGCGGTCTGACCGATGCGGAGGATATGCTGGAGTACATCGCCAAGGGCGGCTATTCCGCGCTGGAGAAGGCTCTGTTTGAGATGACTGGCGAGGAAATCTGCAAGACCATGACCGACTCCGGCCTGCGTGGCCGCGGCGGCGGCGGTTTCCCCACCGGCCGTAAGTGGGAGAGTGTGCGCCGCAATGTCGCCGACGTGAAGTACGTTGTGTGTAACGGTGACGAGGGTGACCCCGGTGCGTTTATGGATCAGGGCATCATGGAGGGTTCTCCCCACTCTGTCATCGAAGGTATGGCCATCGCCGGTGTCGCCACCGACGCCACCGAGGGCTACATCTATGTGCGTGCCGAGTATCCTCTGGCTGTGCAGCGTCTGAAGGCCGCCATCGCCAAGGCCGAAGAGGCCGGCCTGCTGGGTGACAACATCATGGGCAGCGGCTTCTCCTTCCACCTGCACGTCAACCGTGGCGCCGGCGCCTTCGTGTGTGGCGAGGGTTCCGCTCTGACAGCCTCTATCGAAGGCAAGCGCGGTATGCCCCGCGTGAAGCCTCCCCGTACCGTGGATCAGGGCCTGTGGGCCAAGCCTACCGTCCTGAACAACGTTGAGACCTATGCCAACGTGCCTCTGATCGTTCTGAACGGTGCCGAGTGGTTCAGCAACATCGGCACTGAGAGCAGCTCCGGCACCAAGGTGTTTGCTCTGACCGGAAACGTGGTCAACACCGGCCTGATCGAGGTGCCCATGGGTACCACCCTGCGCGAGGTTATCTTCAACATCGGCGGCGGCATCAAGGACGGCAAGAAGTTCAAGGCCGTTCAGATCGGTGGCCCCTCCGGCGGCTGTCTGACCGAGGAGCATCTGGATATGCCCATGGACTTCGACTCCCTGAAGAAGGTCGGCGCCATGATCGGTTCCGGCGGTCTGGTGGTCATGGACGAGGATACCTGCATGGTAGAGGTCGCCCGCTTCTTCATGAACTTCACTCAGAACGAGTCCTGCGGCAAGTGCGTGCCCTGCCGTGAGGGTACCCGCCGTATGCTGGAGATCCTGGAGCGCATCGTGAAGAACGAGGGCACTCTGGAGGATCTGGATATGCTGGAAGAGCTGTCCGCCACCATCACCGAGACCGCTCTGTGCGGTCTGGGCCAGTCCGCCTGCAAGCCCGTGATCAGCACTCTGAAGCACTTCCGCAATGAGTATCTGGCTCACGTGGTGGACAAGCACTGTCCCCACTGCAACGGCTCGCCCAAGGTGTTGAAGATTGACCCCGACAAGTGCAAGGGCTGCACCAAGTGTAAGAGAAACTGTCCCATGGACGCCATCACCGGCGAGGTGAAGCAGGTCCATGTGATCGATACCGAAAAGTGCATCAAGTGCGGCGCCTGCGTCAGCGGCTGCCCCTTCGGTGCTATCCAGGAGGTGTAAGACATGGCAAAAGGAATTATGTACATCGACGGTCAGCGCGTTCCCTTTGACGGTGAACCCAACGTCCTGGCTGTCATTCGCAAGGCTGGCATTGAGATGCCCACCTTCTGCTACTACTCCGACCTGTCCGTTTACGGCGCCTGCCGTATGTGCGTGGTGGAGGACGAGCGCGGCAAGATCGACACTTCCTGCTCCATGCAGCCCCGTGACGGTCTGAAGATCCGCACCAATACCGCCCGTCTGCTCAAGCATCGCCGTATGATTCTGGAGCTGATGCTGGCCTCCCACAACTGCAACTGTACCATCTGTGAGAAGAGCGGCAACTGCCACCTGCAGGAGCTGGCCCTCCAGTTTGGCGTGCGCCACATCCGCTTCCAGGACAATCGTGAGGTTGCCTCCTTTGACGACACCAGCCCCGCTGTGGTCCGTGACCCCAGTAAGTGCATCCTGTGCGGCGACTGCGTGCGCGTGTGCGAAGAGACCATCGGCATGGGCATCATCGACTTTGCCAAGCGCGGCTACAATATGCAGGTTACCCCCGCCTTCGGTCGTACCCTGTCCCAGACCAAGTGTATTAGCTGCGGCCAGTGCTCCGCCGTGTGTCCCACCGGCGCCATCACCGTCTACAACCAGATCGGTGCCGCTTGGCGCGCCATCCACGATCCCAACAAGCGCGTAGTGGTGCAGATCGCTCCCGCTGTCCGCGTGGCCGTGGGTGAGGCCTTCGGCCTGCCTGCCGGTACCAACGTGCTGGACCAGATGGTCACCGCTCTGAAGCTCATGGGCGTGGACGAGGTGTATGACACCACCTTCGGTGCCGACCTGACCACCATTCAGGAAGCCGAGGAGTTCAAGGCCCGCCTGGCTGCCGGCGGCCCCTTCCCCATGTTCACCTCCTGCTGCCCCGCCTGGGTCAAGTATCTGGAGAACATGAATCCCAAGTACCTGAAGAACATCTCCTCCTGCAAGTCTCCCATGGAGATGCAGGGCGCCCTGCTCAAGGACAAGTACAAGGCCAAGGATGCCGAGGACGGCAAGACCACCTATCACATCGCCATCATGCCCTGTACCGCTAAGAAGATGGAGGCCGCCCGTCCCGAGTTTGCCAAGGACGGCGTGCCCGATGTTGATCTGGTGCTGACCTCTCAGGAGATCATTGACATGATCAAGGAGTCCGGTATCCAGCTGCCTCAGCTGGACCTGGAGTCTCCCGACACCCCCTTCGGCTTTGGTTCCGGTTCCGGCGTGATCTTCGGTACCACCGGCGGCGTGGCCGAGGCTGTGGCCCGCTACTGCCTGCCTGACAAGACCAAGAATGCTCTGCGTAAGCTGGAGCTGTCCCCCCTGCGTGGTAACGAGTCCATTCGTGAGGCTACCCTGAAGGTGGGTGAGGCGGAGATCCGCATTGCCGTTGTCCACGGTCTGGCCCACGCTCAGGAACTGCTGAAGAAGATTGAGGCCGGCGAGGTGGATTACCACCTGATCGAGGTCATGACCTGCCCCACCGGCTGTGTTGGCGGTGCCGGTCAGCCCATCGGCCGCAGAGACAAGAAGCTGGAGCGTGCCGCCGGTCTGTATACCGCCGACAAGACCGCCATCTTCAAGCGCGCCGAGTACAACCCCGTCATGGACGATGTTCTGAAGGACTACTCCGAGGAGCAGCTGCACCACCTGCTGCACGTCCACTACGGCGAGCATTAAAACAAATAAAAAAGTGTCCGAACCATTCGGTTCGGACACTTTTTTGTTGTTAAAGTTCGTCAAGCAGGTCCAGAATTTCGTCAATTCGGTCTTCCAGCTCTTCGTGGGTGTCGCCCCACTGCTCATATTCCTCGCTGTCCATGTTCTCCGGCTCCCGGGCATCCAACTCATCCAGTTGGGCACGCAGGTTTTCCAGTTGGCACAGCAAATCGGCCTTGTCTGGGGACGGGAACAGTTCGATTAATTCACCCATAGCGCACCTCAGCGGAAGTAGACCAGAGGGTCGTCCGGCCGCAGGGCGCTTTCCACGCTTTGGGCGTAAAGGACAACGCCTTTATCCTCGTAGACGGGAGAATGCTCCCAGCGGATCTCGGCGGTGACATACACCCATTCGCCGGTGCGCAGATTTTTGACTGCGGGATACTTGCACAGGAAACCAAAGAAACGGATATCGTCGGCGCAGCAGGTCATGGCGTTGCGGCCGGGGACAAAGGTTCCCTTGGGCAGCTTAGGGTTGGTCATGGCCTGGGCCTTGTAGGTAATGGTCTTGCCCACGTACAGCTCCGGGTGCTCCTGAATGTGCAGATACCAGATGCCGTAGTCCGCATCCTCCAGCGTGATGGAGGATGCATCCAGAGAGTAGGGCAGGACATCCTGTACCTCAAGCTCCATGCCCTTGACATCCTCAAAGACGATTTCCGCCATGCGGTTGACTGCACGGATGGAGCGCTTCCAGCCTGCCAGAGGCTGTTCGGCCGTACAGCGGTTAAAGAGGATCATGTCAGCCTCGGACACCATGTCCACGATTTTGGACTGCATATTGTTCTGATACAGCTCAAAGGTAGTACCGTCGATGACGGTGATGATCTGGAAAATGCCCCAGTCCCGGGGCAGGCGGACGGACAGGATGGTTTCCATGGACCACATACCGTTGTACTCCAACAGGATCCGTTCGGGATTGTAAAGGCCCTTGAGCTTGCTGAAAAATTCTGCAGTCAGCTGAGCTTCGTCCTCCAGAGGAACCAACACGGTGTTATGGGCTTTGAGAAAGGCTTCGTCATATTCGCACTCGCCATCCTCACAGCGGACAAGGACAGTGCGCTGACCGTCGTTGAAATAGTCCATGCCCATGGTGTCATGGAGCAGGGTGGTCTTGCCGCTGTCCAGAAAACCGTTGACCAGATAAATGGCAACAGACGCTTCCTTCATGAAAAGGCCTCCTTACAGGGCAAACAGTTTTGCCAGTTTATCCTCGTCCAGACCAGAGCCGATCACGCACAGACGGCCGGTGTATTCTGCACCGCCCTCGCGAATCTCGAATTCACCGGGGACAAGATCGAAGTGCAGCCAGTGACCGCAGTCGGTGCAGGGGACCATACCCTTGGCACGCAGAACGGTGCCCATAGAGGTACCCATAGCCAACTCGGACAAGATGTCCTGCAGGTCTTCGCGGGTGTACTTGTTGGGTGTCTCGCGGCCCCAGGAGGTGAATACCTCGTCCGCGTGGTGGTGATGGTGGTGGACCATGCAGGCGTCGCAGGCGGACTCCTCATGATGGTGGTCATGGCAGCCACAGTCGCAATGATCATCGTGCTCATGATGATGCTCGTGCTCATGATGATGCTCATGGTCATGGCAGCCACAGTCGCAATGATCATCGTGCTCATGATGATGCTCGTGGTCATGACAATCGCAGTCACAGTGTTCGTTATGGTCGTGATAATGGTGGTGAGCGATCTCATCCATCAGCTCGTGAGCCAGGTCGTGGCCACCCTCCATGGCCGCCAGGATCTGTCCGGCGGTGAGCTGCTCCCAGGGGGTAGTGAGGATGGCGGCCTTTTCATTGTGTTCACGAAGCAGGTGCACGGCGGTGTGCAGCTTGGCCTCGTCCACGTTCTGGGTGCGGGAGAGCAGGATAGCACTGGCGTGCTCCACCTGATTGTTGAAGAATTCACCGAAATTCTTCATGTAGATCTTGCACTTCATGGCGTCCACTACGGTGACAAAGCTGTTCAGCGTCAGGGGGGCACCGTCGTCCTTCACACGTTCCACGGCGGCGATCACATCGGACAGCTTGCCCACACCGGAGGGCTCGATAATGATGCGGTCGGGGGAATAGGTGTCCAGAACCTCTTTCAGCGCGGTGCCGAAGTCGCCTACCAGAGAGCAGCAGATGCAGCCGGAGTTCATCTCGGTGATCTGCACACCTGCTTCCTTAAGGAAACCGCCGTCAATGCCGATCTCGCCAAATTCATTTTCAATCAGAACGACCTTTTCGCCCTGAAAGGCTTCCTGAAGCAGTTTTTTGATCAGCGTGGTCTTGCCGGCACCCAGAAAGCCGGAGATAATGTCGATCTTTGTCATAGAAACAGATCCTTTCATCATATCATCAGGGCCAAAGTACCTTGGTCCGGGTCAACAGTTGACACAACAGGTCGGCAGCCTCGCCGCGGGTGATGGAGTTCTGGGGTGTGGTCAGGGCGGAAAGGTCCACCTCGCAGCTATCCAGAAGCCACGCAGGCTGCTGCGCCCAGTCGCTGAAGTGGGTGAACTCGACCATGACCTCCTCCGTGGGAGAGATGTTGCGGCGGTTATAGGCGTACATGTTCAGCCGGGTGGACAATTTTGCCAGGATGCTGACGACCTCCTGTTGGGAGATGGTGTCGTTGGGACGGAAGAAGCCGTCCTCGTAGCCGGACAGAAGTCCGTCTGTGTGCATGGCGTGTACCACTGGGGCGTACCAGCTGTCGGGGGAAACGTCGGGGAAGATGCTCTGTGTGACGGGGGCGGTCGCCGGATCCAGCATATTGCCAAGCATGGCACAGAACTCTGCGCGGGTCATATGGGAGTTGGGACGGAAAGTGCCGTCACCGTAACCGCCCAGCATGCCGTAAGTGGTTAGGGTGTTAATGGAATCGGCATAGGGGGTGTCGCCCAAATCGGAGAAGGTGCGGGGGGTGTACTCAGACAGGCCCAGCATTTCTGCAACGGCTTGTGGTGTGGTGTCCGTATATTTGCCGGTGCCGTCGTCACAGCGCAGCTGCGCGCTGAGAGGGAGTGCCTCCAGAAGCTCCACAAAGGCGGGACGGAACTCCTCGCTCATGGCGGTATTCAGGTCGATGAAATAAATCTGATCGGACAGGGTCAGCTTCAGTTGGCCTTCAGCACTGCCGGTATAATCGCCGCACAGCAGCAGGGCAGCGTAATAGGTGTTGTCCAGAGACATGAGCAGGGTGGGCATGACACCAATTTTGTCATTGGTGGTGCCATCGGGAGAGAAGAAACGGTAGACGGTGATTTTCAGGCCGTCGCCGTCAAACAGCTCAGGGTAATTGTCTTCGTTTAGCAGGAGCTGGGCGACACCCTTGCCTAAAGTGCGCTGGCCGATGGCGATACCCGCACAGTGATCCCGGATGGCGCCCAGAAACAACTCGGAGCTGCTGGCGGAGTAAGGGCCGGTGAGGGCGATGACACCCTTTTGGGTCAGAGCGGGTGTGCCGGGTCGAGTAAAGGTATAGCTATATCGGTCCTGACCATCGCGCAGATGGAGCATAGTGGCGCTACCGATAAAGCAGCCCGCGGTGGCGGCACCGGAGGTGCTGGTACCGCCAGGGTTGGTGGACAGGTCAAGAATAAAACCGTTTACGGTCCCGTCATACTGTTTCAGCGCATCGGCCACATGGTCGGGAGTCTCATTTCCGAAGCTGGTGGATATGATGACGCAGGCGTTGCCATCCTCAGACAGCCTGTACTGTACCGTAGTGGGCACGGTGATCTCACGGCGAATCAGTTCGAAGTCTGTTACAGTCCCGTCCGTCCGGAGCACGGTGATGGTTACGGCCGTATCTACCTCGCCGGTCAGCAGGGAACGGGCCTGTTCGATATCGGTCACCGGAGTGCCGTTTACCGCCTGAATGATGTCGCCTGTGGTCAGGCCTGCGTCCAGTGCGGGGGAGTCATCCAGAACGGAGGAAATGAAAATGCCCTTTTCGTGTACCTCAATGGAGACACCGATACCGATCAGCTTGGTGTCATTAATACCGTCCACAAACTCCTTGTGTTGTTGTTCGGGCATGTAGACGGTGTAGGGATCGTTCAAAAGGGAGAGAAGTTCATCCAAAGTCTGCGCCTGAGCAGCTTCCGGGGGGAGATCATCGATATAGAATTCCTCCAGCAGATCCCGGGCCTCGTCCACGCTCAAAGCGCTGACGGGAACCGCAAGCAGGGAAATGGTAAGGGCCAGAACGGCCATAAAACGAAGTGCCTTTTTCATGGTTGTTCCTTTCTGTGTGAAAAGACCTGAGGGGGCAGGATGCACCTGCACGACAACGCACATATTATACTGTTTTTTCGGCCCGGTTGCAAGCTTATTTCATGGTAATTGTGGCCAATATCCCTGACGATAGATATCCTGCATTGACAGGAATTGCGAGGGTCAGTATAATATTCCCAACGAGAAAAAGGAGGGATCTTCATGGACATCCATGTGGGTGATACGCTGGAACTGAAGAAAGAGCATCCATGCGGCAGCCGACGCTGGCTGGTGTTGCGAGTGGGCATGGATTTCAAGCTGCGCTGTGAGGGCTGCGGTCATGAACTGATGATCCCCAGAAGCAAGGCGGAGAAGAGTGTCAAAAAATGGATCCCCGCCACGGAGGTGTCTGAGTGATGAAACAGTTTTGGAGTGAACGCATCAAGGATCTGGTCCCTTATACTCCGGGAGAGCAGCCCAAGGATCGGGTCTTTATTAAGTTGAATACCAATGAGAATCCCTATCCGCCCTCGCCCAAGGTGCTCAAGGCAATTGAGGATGCTGCAGGGGAGGGGCTGCGGCTGTACCCTGACCCGGAGGCCACCGCCCTGCGGCAGGCCATCGCGGAATATCATGGCCTCAAGCCGGAGCAGGTTTTCTGCGGCAATGGCTCGGACGAGGTGCTGGGTCTGTGCTTCTATGCCTTCTTCACTCCGGGCAAAAAAGTGGTATTTCCCGACATTACCTACAGCTTCTATCCCGTTTATACTCAGCTGTTCGGACTGGACTATGAGGAGATCCCCCTGAATGAGGATTTCACCCTGCCCGTGGAAAAGTTCCTGGGCAGCAACGGCGGTGCGGTCATCTGCAACCCCAATGCCCCCACCGGACGCACCCTGCCCCTGACCGACATCCGGCGTATTCTGGATGCGAACCCGGACGTGGTGGTGCTGGTGGACGAGGCCTATGCCGACTTCGGTGCCCAGTCCGCGGTGGAGCTGATCAGCGAGTATCCCAATTTGGTGGTGGTGTGTACCATGTCCAAATCCCGGTCTCTTGCCGGTATGCGTATCGGTTACGCGCTGGGGAATGCGGATCTGATCGCCGGGGTAAACTGTGTCAAGAACTCCTTTAATTCCTATCCGCTGGATCGTTTGGCGCTGGCGGCCGGTGAGGCGGCCATCCGGGATGTGGAATACTTTGAGTGCACCCGCAATAGCATTATGCAGACCCGGGAACGTACCACGGTCCACCTGCGCGAGCTGGGGTTCCGTGTCCATGATTCCAACGCCAACTTTATCTTTATTGCCCACCCTGCCAAGTCCGGCAAGGAACTGCAGCAGGGGCTGCGGGACCGTGGTGTGCTGGTTCGCTGGTTCAACAAGCCCCGCATTGATCAGTATCTGCGCGTGTCCATCGGTACGGACGCGGACATGGAGCGGATGTGTGCGGCCTGCGAGGAAATTTTGAAAGGATAAGCATATGCGATACGACAGTGATCTCATATACCGCCCGCCGGGAGAGTGGAAGAGCTATCTGCTCCAATGCACCATCGGTTGTTCCCATAACAAGTGCACCTTCTGCGCCATGTACAAGGAAAAACAGTTTCGTGTGCGCCCTCTGGAGGAAATTCTGGAGGATATCGACATGGCACGGGACTACTACGGTCCGGGTGTGGAGCGGGTGTTTCTGATGGACGGAGATGCCATCGTAATGAAAACGGAGCAGCTGCTGAAGATTTTGGAGAAGCTGTATCATAACTTCCCCAACCTTCAGAAGGTGACCACCTATGCCGGCCCTAAAAGTACCCTGTCCAAGTCCATGGCTGAGTTGAAGGAGTTGCGCGCGGCCGGCCTTACCCGGGCGTATCTGGGGGTGGAGAGCGGCAGTGATGCGGTGCTCACCGCCATCAACAAGGGCTGTACTGCCGCGCAGATGCTCAAGGCCGGACAGAATCTGGTGGAGGCAGGGATCGACCTGTGGGCGATTCTCATTCTGGGCCTGACCGGGCAGGATGGGGACTGGGAGGAGCATGTGCTCTCCTCGGCCAAAATGATCAACGAAATGAAGCCTCGACACCTGTCCGCCATGACCTTTGCCCCGGCAAAGGGGACCCAGCTTGGGGAGGATGTGCTGGCGGGACGGTTCAAGGTGTGCACACCCGACCACATTTTGGAGGAGTGCCGTGTGCTCATTGAGCATCTGGATGTGGACCCGCTGCATTTTACCAGCAACCACGCCTCTAACTACCTGCCTCTCAAGGGTGGTCTGCCCGAGGACAGGGAGAAGTTCCTTCAGCTGATCGATCAGGCGCTGGAGGGAAAAATCGGGCTGAGAAAGACACTGAACCGCGGGATCTGAACAACTGTAAAGGGTTAGAACCTCACGCTGCCTATATGACAGCGTGAGGTTTTTGTTGTGTTGGGGGATATTTTGGCGCAGACTGCATGTGACTTTTTTTGTGGGGACGTGCCGTTATAATTTGAGTACCAGAACCGGGGAGGGACGGCAGTGACAGTCATCTATCTGGATACTCTGTTTGTGCTCAATGCCATCATGGACTATCTGCTGCTGCTGTGCTCGGCCCGAATTGCCGGGGAGGAGCTGCATCGATTGCGTATGGGCCTGGGGGCGGTATTAGGAGGGAGTTACGCGGCAGCGGCTGTGCTGCCCGGAATGGATGTTCTACTGCAGCCTCCATTTAAAATCGGAGCGGCGATCCTGATGGTGGTAGTAGGGCTTGGGGCCAGCCGCCGCCTGTTGCGGCAGGCGGTTATTTTTTTCGCGCTGTCCTGTGCGTTCGGTGGCGGTGTGCTTGGGGTCAGTCTGCTGGGTGGCCAGGGGATGAGTCTGGGGGGCGGAGTGATCTATTCAGGCATGGATATCAGAATTGTTCTGCTGTCTGCGGCCGGATGCTATGTTTTATTTACATTGGGTTTGAGCCGCTGGGGCAGACATACTGCGGCGGCGGGGGAATTGATCGAGACAAAACTTTTTGTATTTGGCAGGGAAACTAACTTTACAGCACTTTTGGATACAGGAAATACGCTGAGTGATCCTCTGTCCGGGAAAGCGGTGATGGTAGCAGATGCGGATATGGTGATGCCGCTGCTTTCTGGGATTGCCCCGTTTAAGAGGGAGGAGCTTTCCACGCCGGACAGGGTGCTTGAGCGGATTAACACAGGACGGTGGCGGGGGCGGTTTCGGCTGATCCCTTACCGGGCAGTAGGTGTGGAGTGCGGACTGTTGCTTGCGCTGCAGCCGGATCAAGTGAAGTTGAATGGGCGAGAAAGCGGAGGAATGCTGGTTGCCCTTTCGCCTACGCCGGTGTCTGACGGTGGAAACTATCGGGCACTGGTTGGAAGTACATCTGGAAAGAGGGATGGGATATGAACATCTGGAATCTGTACTGGTGGTTGCGCTGTGTGCTGGTCAGGCTAGGGCTGGCCGCGCCAGGAAAGGTCATGTACATAGGGGGCAGCGATACCCTGCCCACCCCATTGTCCCGTGAGGAAGAGGCGGAACTGATTGCCCGGCTGGACGAGGGGGATCCCAGGGTGAAAAACCGACTGATTGAGCACAACCTGCGTCTGGTGGTATACATTGCCCGTCGCTTTGAAAACACGGGTATTAACATTGAGGATCTGATCTCCATCGGTACCATCGGCCTGATCAAGGCTGTGGACACTTATAAACCGGAGAAAAGCATCAAACTGGCAACCTATTCCAGTAAATGCATTGAAAACGAAATTTTGATGTATTTGCGCAAAACGGCATCCCAAAAGGCGGAACTGTCCATTGACGAGCCACTGAATACGGACTGGGACGGAAATGAGCTGTTGCTGTCTGACGTGCTGGGAACGGACAGCGATCTAGTTATGCGGCCCATTGAGGCGGATGTGGACAGGCAGCTGCTCAGTCAGGCGTTGGCGAGGTTGACTGACAGGGAGAGGCACATTATCACCCTGCGGTTTGGACTGGACGGGCGAGATGAGCGCACGCAGAAAGAGGTGGCGGATGATCTGGGTATTTCTCAGTCTTATATCTCCCGACTGGAAAAGCGGATCATTGGAAGGCTGAAAAAAGAGATTTTAAAAATGATGTAGTATGGATGCGACACATTTAAACACACGGCAGCAGGGTCTGGCTGCCGTGTGTTTTTATTGGTTACGGAAACCACCGGCTCTGCCGGTGGAGGTGCCCCGCAAAAAAGCTTTAGCTTCAAGCATCGAGCGAAGCGAGCCGCTAACAGCAATCTCCCGATAAGGAAAAAGGTATCGTTAGAACGGCAATTCGCCCGTTTACGGGCTGTGGGGCAAGTGATGCAGGCGAAATAAATTTCGGTGCCTCTTTAGAGGCTTGCCGGTAAAAGGCCCTTATAGGGCCAACTCAAG
>SVLE01000057.1 GCA_015068065.1 Oscillospiraceae bacterium
GGTGCCTCCAGACTGGGGCGGCTGCGGATGTTCAGTCTGCCCCAGTTCACGTCCACAACAGCAGATCGTGGTGGCACCGGGGCAAGGAACGGGATGCCGAAATACTCGGTCAGAGACAGGACGATGTTTCGGGCGATGGTCTCAATATTGGCCTTGATCCACGCCGCGTCATCGTAGTTGTCGTGGTAGGCCAGTTCCAGAAAGACGGAGGGGGCACGGGTTCGACGCAGTTCGCCGATGGTGGTTGATGGTTGCGCGCGCACCAGATCGGGCAGGGGATAGATGGCGCGCAGGTTGTCAGCCATGATCTCCGCCGCTCTACGGCCCTGTACACTGCCGGGATAATAAAAAACGATGGAGCCGCGTACGGTGCCGTAACGCCCTTCCGGGGCAGCATTGGAGTGGATGGCCACATGCAGGTCATAGTTTCCGGCGTTGGAGGCGGTGATGGAGGAGGCTGCAGTCATCTGGGGTGTATTGCGGACATATTGAATTCCGGAGGAGTTCAGATACGGGACCATGGCATCTGCGATCAGATTCATATAATACTCCTCGCTGCCGCCGCTGACGAAGAGGTTGCTCTCCTGTGTGGAGGGAGACAGATAGATGGTGGGCATGAGATACCTCCTGAAGTTTTTTCCATTCTATGCAAAAATTTTGGCTGCGGTGCGAAACCATGTAGCTTTGTTTCCGTCTATATAGGCAAGAAGGAAAAAAGAACACCGAACTGGAGGAATGAACATGAAAAAAAGAGAGAAACTGTTGTCCGGTATGCTGGCTGGGCTGCTCTGTCTGACACTGGTGGGGTGCGGGGCATCCAACATGGCCTCCGGCGGAACTGCCGCGGACGGAGAGGCGAACTATAAGGGCAAAGAATTTTCCTACATGGCGGATTCTGCGCCCGGAGCGGTCTTTGACAGTCAGGTCAGCGAGTCCGAGTCTGTGGGGAAAACGGACGGGGGCAGCGGTGGAGTGTACCGGAACAGCGAGGTAAAGCTCATCCGCCGAGCCAACCTGACCGTGCAGACCACGGAATTTGACAAGGCACAGACTGCGCTGGACACTCTGGTGATTGAAATGGGTGGCTATTATGAGAATGCTGAGCTGCGCAGCGGAAGCTATTACAACCAGAACAGCAGCCGCTCCGGCAGCTACACCATCCGTATTCCCGCGGAGAAGTACGATGTTTTTATGACTCAGGTAGACGGCATCGGCTATCTGGCCCGGAAGAACGAGAGCAGCGAGGACGTGGGTGAGGTCTATTATGACATTGAGGCGCGTCTCAAGACCCAGCGCACCAAGCAGGAGCGTCTGCTTGAGCTGCTGAAAAAAGCTCAGAGCATGGAAGACATTATTGCGCTGGAAAACGCCCTGACCGATGTGGAATACCATATTGAGCAGTATACCTCCGACCTGAACCGCTACGACGGACTGATTGGCTTTGCCACCATCCAGCTGTCTCTGGATGAGATGGTGAAAATCGTGGATGAACCCGGGGAGAGAGCGCCTTTGTTTACCCGGATGAAGGCCGGTGTGGTCAGCAGTGCCAGCGGGCTGGCAGATGGAGCGCAGGATCTGCTGATTTGGGTATCCTATAACCTGTTCGGCATTCTGATCTTTGCCGCCGCGGCAGCTGCCGGTGTGGTGTTTGGACGCAGATATATTAAGGTGCGCAAGACTGGAAAGAAAGAGCAGAAAAAGGAAGAGGGAGCGGAAGAATGAACAGAATTCTGTTGCTGACGGTTCTGCTGCTTACGCTGACTGCGTGCCGAACCAGCCCATATGATTCCGATGGCACTGTCTCCGGTCCGGTCCAAGAACCGGATCACAGTCACGTTGTGGCTACTGGTGAAAATGTTGTGGCCCACGAGCCGGAGGGCTACTGCGGCAATACGATCACCACCGTGCGCTGTGAGCGCATGGGAAAACAGCCGGAAAACTGGGAGCGTTCCTTTTGGGGCGGGGCTTCCGTGGGCCTGACGGACTTTCTGCGCTGGCTGGATTTCGATGACGGTATTTGCCGGTGTCTGCCGGAGTATTACGTCAAGACCGAGTTTTCGGCTTCGGAATACGGCATTAACCTGACCGAGGGGTACGTGCGTTTTGAGGGCGGTCAGATACAGCTGACTGACGAACAGCTTGGCTATCTGCGGCAGACCTTGGATGACATAGCTTCCGGCAAGGTGGAGGGCCTGTGTTCCGTGCCCCTTGCAGAATAAGAGTACAAAATAATAAATGGTCCAATCCCTAACGGAATTGGACCATTTGTTTGCTTTATTTAACCTTTAAGTTCGCTCAGGATTTCGCGGGCGCAATTGATGATATCACCGGAAATCGTTCCAACGTAAGGGGAGGTTCTTGCCTCGTAACCGCCCTCGTCAAAGGCCTCCTTGGAGGGGAAATAGCCCTCGTAGCTGTTGGTGCAAATGGTAGGACAAATCAGGTCCCAACCCTCGGTCTCCTTGATCTTTACGCCGATATCGGTAAATGGCTCGCCGGGAATGCCGATAAAGGCAACTGGGCCAATCTTCACACCGGAGAGGGGGAGGTCATAGTGATCGGGGCCGTGCTCCATGCGGCACATTCTGAGCGCCTCGGCAACAACGGTGGTAAGCTCCATAGCCTCGAAGGGGATCAGGTCATCGCGGCCCTCTTCATGCAGCTTTTTGTACTCGTGAGCTCTGGGCAGATCTTCCTTAGCAGGAACGTTTGCAGGGACACGCAGGTTCTTTTGAATGATGCCGATCTCATCCACATCAACGTACTCAACCTTGTCATAAACCTGAAGGATGGTTCCGGCCAGCGCACGGCCAACGAAGCGGGCCATACCGGGGCTCTTCATTTCGTTGTCAAAGCTGATCTCGGTGTCATTCATATCACCCTTGGTGGGGTAGACGTTGGTGCTGCCCACATCGCCCTGAGCGCCAACAAAGCACATGCACTCGGTGCCGTCAAGGGCGACCTTTAAGGTCTTTTTGACCCAATAGATCCAGTCAGCGGAGACCAGTTCACCACCGATGGTATCTGCGTGCAGACCGTAATTCATAATGACAATGCTGCTGCCGCCCTCGCGGTCGAAGCGCAGCACGTTCACGCGCTGGTCAAGGGTGCCGATGGGGTGGTCGATGTTGGGGTCATTGACCGGGGGACAGGTCATCACGGAGCCGTCCTTCATTCGGTAGCGGCGGATGTATGCGATACGATCGGGGGCCTTGCCAACGGCATAGCCCATCTTGGCTGGCTTCAGATCGACAAGGGCCAGCTTGGCCGCCTCGGCGGCCCGGACGGTTAAAAAGGCCGCGTACTTTTCCACGTCCGCCGGGTCGATGGGGAACATATCAAACATATGAGCAAAGGGACCGGTGTGGGTGTGGGTGGCGCTGATATAAACATTGCTTGCGGTAATTCCGGTGGTAGCTGCGATCTCTTTTGCAATGCCGTCGATCACATGCTGCTCAATACCCAGATTGTCCACGCTGATCATAAGAACCGTAGTATCATTGCAGTTGACCGCCAAAACCGATACGGTCAGATCGTCCAAATAGCCCTTTACATATCTGGGAACATAGTAGCCGAAGATGGGTGCACCCATCTCAGGATTAATTACGACGCTTCCGTAACCAACCTTTAATTTTTCCATAAAGTACCTCCAATAACGCTGGTTTGATTCAAAATAATGATATCAAAATATGGATAAAAGTCAAGAAAGAATCGACATAAAACTCGTTGCTGTGTAAACACAAAAAGCCTGTTTTCTTTGACAGTAGGACGGAATTTTTATAGAATAGCAGAGAACAGAAAATCCGGGAGGAATGGTTATGTTCAGCACTGTTATTTTCGATGTGGACGGCACGTTGCTGGATACAGAGAGAATTTATATGAAAGCATGGCGTCAGGCAGGGGAGCTATTCGGTTATTACATTCCGGACGAGGCGCTGAAACAGACCAGAGCAGTCAGTTCTCAAATCGCTATCCGGACCTTCTGCAAGTTCTGTGGCGAGGATTTTCCATACAGAGAAATCCAGAAAGAGCGGGTACGTATTGCCGAGGAGATGATCGGTGCATCCACATCGGAACAGTTGCATAAGCCAGATGTTTTGCGGGTGCTGAATGATTTTATAAAGGCAGGCTATCGTCTGGCAGTGGCCTCCTCCACGGGCAGTGAAAAGACGGTGGAGCATCTGCGGCGCGCCGGACTGTTGGATCGGTTTCCTGTGGTCGTGGGCGGCGATATGGTGGAGCAAGGAAAACCAGAGCCCGATATCTTTCTGAAAGCGGCCCAGATGTCCGGTTCTGCTCCGGAGACCTGCGTGGTCATCGGAGATACCCCGGCGGATGTGTTTGCAGGAACAGCCGCCGGAATGAAGGTGATCCTGATTCCGGATCAGGTCCCGGCAAGCGAGCAGACAACGGCATTGAGCAGTATGATCCTGTCCGGGTTGAATGAGCTTACGGTGGATCTGCTGAATCGGATATAAAAAATGGGACTGATGCGATGCATCAGTCCCATTTTGTTTGGTATCAATTACTCAGCCTTGGGGCCGGCGGCGACCAGCGCCTTGCCGGCGTCATTGCCGGTATACTTGACAAAGTTCTTCTCGAAGCGGGCGGCCAGATCCTTGGCCTTGGTTTCCCACTCGGACACGTTGGCATAGGTGTCGCGGGGATCCAGAATGGCAGGATCAACACCGGGCAGGGCGGTAGGTACCTCCAGACCGAAGTAGGGGATGGTCTTGGTCTCGGCCTTCAGGATGGAGCCATCCAGAATGGCGTCGATGATGCCGCGGGTATCCTTGATAGAGATACGCTTGCCGGTGCCATTCCAGCCGGTATTAACCAGATAGGCCTTGGCGCCGGACTTCTGCATTTTCTTAACCAGCTCCTCACCGTACTTGGTGGGGTGCAGTTCCAGGAAGGCCTGGCCGAAGCAGGCGGAGAAGGTGGGGGTGGGCTCGGTGATGCCGCGCTCGGTACCGGCCAGCTTGGAAGTGAAGCCGGACAGGAAGTAGTACTGGGTCTGCTCCGGAGTCAGGATGGACACGGGAGGCAGTACGCCGAAAGCGTCGGCAGACAGGAAGATGACATTCTTGGCATCGGGGCCCTTGGAAGCGGGACGGACGATCTTCTCGATGTGGTCGAT
>SVLE01000058.1 GCA_015068065.1 Oscillospiraceae bacterium
GACAGGCATCTGTCTTGCAAGCACCTCGAGGGTACGAATGGCCAGGCCGAAATCGATCCAGCGCTCCAGTTCATAATCGTGCTTGCCGAAGTCGGCAGCAAATTCCTTGATCTTCTCCACCGCCAGTTTGTCATAGCCCTGACACTTGGCAATAATGACAGGAGCCAGCTTCTGGCAGTACTCCGCGTGGCGCTCCAGCAAACGGTAGGACAGATTCTGCACACGGTGGGGCATCTGGCGGTGCTTGGCGGCCAGCTCCCGAGCCACGGCGGCAAGCTCGTCCACCTTCATCAGCTCCGGTACCCGGGCAGGGTTGTAGTGGGTGCCCCGGGCGGGATCGGCACTGTCTTCACCGGCCATATACTTCTCACCAAAGGCGTTGGAAATGCCCTGCAGATAGTACACGACCTGCTTCCAGTCCTCACCGTACAGGTGGCTGAAATAATCCGCCTTCAGCTCCTCGTAATCACAATCCCGATTCATCAGCGTCTCGGCAAAGATGAACTGCTGGAAGCCGTGGGGGAAGAAGTGCCGGTTGGTGCCATCCTCCAGACAGCCCCGAATGTCCAGCAGTTTCAAAGACCGCATATCCTCATACACCCGACGGCTGATGTCCATCAGGCCCGGGTCACGCATCTGGGCGCGCCAGAAATGGTACTCATAGACGTAACAAGGAAGGTCAGGTTCCTGTTCCCGTCTTGCTTTCAGCAGTGCCACACACTCTTCCATACGTTTGGGTGCGTCCCACACGTTGCGCGCCTTGTACTGCAGGGGCTCAGGAATGACGCTGTCCTCGGTGATGCTGCTGGAATAAGAACGGGAGATGGGAGTGAACTGGAACCAGAAGCGACCGGGATTTTTTAGTTTCTCCCGAATGGGCGGGAACTGCAGATCAACGTAGGTACTCAGAACCACTTTTTTGTTAATGCCGCGGCGGGTCAGCTCCTCGTCCAACTCGTTGGCGATCATGATTTGGAAATCCGAGGGACGCAGCTTGCTGCACTCCTCACACTCGCAGTGGTTGTGGTTGCCGTCGGCAAAGCCAATGGTACCCCAGCACTGATACGGCTCCCTCTCCAACTGATTGGCGGTATACTGCACATAGAGCCGGCGGGCTTCGGGATTGGAGAGGCACAGGTTGGTGTTAAAGATATCATTGAGCCCATGCAGTCTGCGCTCGCCTCTGGTAATGGCAAAATACTGTCTGGCCTCCTCTGGAATGGGCTTTTCGTTGCGGCGGTATTCCTCACGGGCATGGGGGTCCAGCCCGATGGCGGCGGGAATCTTTCCGTGACCGCCCTGACGCAGCAGCAGGCCGCGCTTCAGCGCCTCCGTGTTCAGCAAAGACTGCCACTGCTCAAACTGCTCGGTGGCGACATACTCCTCCGGACGGTTGGCGGTGTTGTTCTCGTGCTCGTAATAACGGCGCATATACACCTTAATATCGTTGGGCACGAACAGGTTCAGTTCCTGCTTGGCGTGGTAATCAATGTAGTCCAACACATGCTCCACACCGGGTGTGCCCTCTATGGTGTAGGCGCGGACAGAGTGGTCGGCCAGCTTGTGATACTTCTGAGCGGTAATGGGCTGACGGGGGATGTATTCTCCGTTCACCCCGGGGAACAGCCAGCGGCAGCCGTTGAGTTTCAGGAAACGGTACACCGCAAACAGCACGCTGCGGGGGTTGGAGCCGGCCAGAATGCCACCCTCCTCCGTGGTGTCGATGTGGACCACGTCATCCCACAGGGGATCCTCAGCCTCGTTTTCAAGGCCAAAATCCTCCAGAAGGCCCAGACGGAAGCCGTCCTTTGCCTCGGAATTCACCTCGATGGACGCCATATGCTCCGGCTGCGGCATCATCATCCACAGATATTTTTTCAGTTCCTCGGCAGCAAAGTCAATGACATGATCTGCCCGCATCTTATAAATCTTCATCACGACACCCCCGTTTAAGGTCAAATTCCATCGACCATTTCACGTCGACTATAGCACATACAAATCTGCTTTTCCATGTAGCGCTTTTTAACTTGTATTTACTCAATCACAAGCCGTACTTGTTTTAAGAAACCCCTCTCCCATCAGATGGGAGAGGGGTTCTGCAATCAGTCCGCAAAATCGAACTCGTCCTTGTGTTCTTCCTTAAAGATGTCGAACACGGCGTTGAGGATATCCTCATCCTCCACATCCAGATAGTCGGCATTCTCCTCGTCGATCACGGTCATTTCCAAAATGACGATTCCGGTATCATTTTCGTCCATAGGCAGCAGTACCACATACTGCTTGTCCTCGTAGTCGATCAGATCCAGCACCTCAAATTCCGCTTCACCGCCCATATCGTCGCTAAGCACCAGGATTCCCTGCTCTTCCATGCTGTTTCTCCTTCCTTTTCGGCTCATTGGCCGTAATTTGATGATTTGATTATAGCGGAAAGTCTGCGCGATAACAAGTGCCAAAACAAAAAACAGCGGACGCTTTTGCGTCCGCTGTTCTTAATCTTACATTTTCTCCGGAGCAGAAACACCCAACAGGTTCAGGCAGTTGGCCAGTACGCTGCGCACGCTGTCAGCCAGCTTCAGGCGGGCAGACAGCACGCCGCTCTCCTCACCCTTGATACGGCAGGCGTTGTAGAAGCGGTGGAAATCCCCGGCCAGAGAGACCAGATAGCGGTTGATGCGGCTGGGGTCATAGCCCTTGGCCGCCAGATGAATCTCATCGGGCAGCAGGGACAGCGCCTTGATGAGCGCCCGCTCGGTGGGGTCGGTCAACAGGGCGGCATCAATATCGGCCGCACCCTTCACACCCTCACCCTCGGCGGCCAGATTGGCAATCAGAGAGCATATACGGGCATGGGCGTACTGGACATAGTACACCGGGTTCTCGCTGTCCTGACGCACCGCCAGATCCAGATCAAAGTCCAGAGGGGTAGTGGAGGACCGGGAGTTAAAGAAGTACCGGGCGGCGTCCACGCTGATCTCGTCCAGCAGATCATGCAGGGCGATCGCCTTGCCGGAACGCTTGGACATACGCACAGGCTTGCCGTCCTGCAGCAGGTTCACCAGCTGCATCAGCACGATGACCAGCCGGTTGGAACCGTCCAGTCCCAGACCGTCCAGTGCCGCCTGCAGGCGGGCCACATGGCCGTGATGGTCAGCGCCCCAGATGTTGATGACCTTGTCAAAGCCACGCCTGTCAAACTTGTTGCGGTGATAGGCAATGTCGGCGGCGAAGTAGGTGTAGAACCCGTTGGCGCGGCGCAGCACGTCGTCCTTCAGGTCCAGCTTATCCACCTGCTCCTGACTTTTGCCTTCCCGCAGGAACTTTTCCTTGAGCAGCGCGGTGGTGTCCAGCCACAGAGCGCCGTCCTTTTCATAGGTCCAGCCCTTATCGGTCAGCATCTGCACCGTTTCTTCCACATAGCCGGACTCATGCAGCTCAGACTCCATGAACCACAGATCATACTCGATGCCGTAGCGGCGCAGGTCCGCCTTCATCTTGGGAATGTTGACGGACAGGCCGTACTCGGCCAGCTTGGAGAGCCGCTCCTCTTCGGGCATATCCTTCCAGCTGTCCCCGTGCATATCATAGATTGCCTGAGCCAGCTCCTTGATATCGTTTCCGTGGTAGCCCTCCTCGGGGAACTCGAAATTCTCCTCCCCAAGGATCAGCTGCATGTACCGGGCGTTGATGGATACAGCAAACTTGTGCACCTGATTGCCCGCATCGTTGACGTAGAACTCCTTCCACGTGTCGCAGCCGTCCCGCTTGAGTACGTTGGCCAGAGTGTCACCCAGCACGCCGCCACGGGCGTTGCCCATGTGCATGGGGCCAGTGGGGTTGGCGGAGACAAACTCCACCATGACCTTTTCGCCCTTGCCCTCGTCGGTGGAACCGTAGTCGGCCCCCTCGTTTTCGATGGCAGCCAGCACGTCACCGTACCACTTGGCACCCAGAGTAAAGTTCAGGAAGCCGGGGCCGGCGATCTCCACCTTGTCAAAGTAGCTGCCTTCCAGCTCCAGATGGTCCACAATGATCTGGGCAATGGCACGGGGTGCCATATGCAGAGCCTTCGCCCCTGCCATGGCAAAGGAGGACGCATAGTCACCATGGGAGGTATCCTTGGGAATCTCGATGGTAGCCTTTACTTCCACTCCTCCGGGCAGAAGTCCCGCTTCGGCAGCCTTTTCGTAGGCCGCCTTTGTCAGGGCAGCCACCTGCTCCTTGGCCGACTGGATCATGTTGCTCATTTGTATATCACACCTTTAAAAAAGTTAGAAGTTTACTGCTTCAGAGAAAAACCATCCGCCTGCTTCACATTGATTTGGAACACGTTGCGGCCCACGATGGCATGGTCGATCTCGATGGCGTAGTCGATCTCGATATCGCCGCCGGCCTCGTCCAGCTCGGCGTACAGATGCCGGGTGTTGACCCCCACCGCCATGGCACCGTAGGGGGTGTTGTACATGGACAGATGGCGGCGGCCCTCCTGAAAGACCATCTGAGTGTTCACCTGACCGGTGCGCATCATGGTCACCCGCTCCGGTTCCACCTGAATGGTGGTCAGAGTGCCTTCCAGCCCGGTCAGCTCGCTCTCCTCATAGCACAGGGTGATCAGTCCCGCCTTCCGCCCCAGACTGCCCCGTGTGACCAGCTCAATGGAATCCTTTCCGGTCTGTTCAAAATCCTGCATCCCCTTGATGGAGATGATCACTTCTTTTTCCATAGCTTTGATCCTCTTTCCGCCCCGTGCGCAGACACAGAGCGGTGGTATTATACAATAGAACCTCCGTTGTGTAAAGGGAAACCTTTCTTTTTATAATAGGATATTCCGTCCGGAAAAACAAGGATGATTTTCCACACAGTTTTCCCACCGGGACATTTGACAAGTGGCGTTGATATACTGTAATATATCCACACAGCATTGTTTGGGCAAGGAGGTGCGTCCCATTGAAGCTTGAACTGACCCAAAAACAATTCCGCCGTCTGCTGGACATGGTCTATATCGGCAACTGGATCCTGAATTCCACTCGTGGTGAGGAACGCTTCGCCGATTATGACGAGGTGGAGTCTCTTCTCTTCGCCCGGGCCGCACTAGAGGGTATGCCCTCTCTGGCCGAGCTGTATGAG
>SVLE01000019.1 GCA_015068065.1 Oscillospiraceae bacterium
CCGCGCCGTTGAACTTCGCCTTGTCGGTCTTGCGGCCCTTGACCACGGGCATGGCCAGCACGTTCTCAAGGAAGTCGGCATAGACGTTGAGCATCTGCTCGGTCTCCTGACGGGCCTCCTTCTCGGTGGCGTGCATGGTGTGGCCCTCCTGCCACAGGAACTCCCGGTGGCGCAGGAAGGGACGGCTGGTCTTCTCCCAGCGCAGCACGGAGCACCACTGGTTATACTTTTTGGGCAGGTCGCGGTGAGAGTGGATGATGTTCTTGAAATGCTCGCAGAACAGCGTCTCAGAGGTGGGACGGATGCAGTAGCGCTCCTCCAGCTTCTCGCTGCCACCGTAGGTGACCCAGGCGCACTCGGGGGCAAAGCCCTCCACGTGGTCCTTCTCTTTCTGCAGCAGAGACTCGGGGATCAGCATAGGCATGGACACGTTTTCATGTCCGGTCTTTTTGAACATCTCATCCAGCGTGTGCATGATGTTCTCCCAGATGGCGTAGCCATAGGGGCGGTAGATGAACATACCCTTGATGGATGAGTAGTCGATCAGCTCCGCCTTTTTGCACACGTCGGTGTACCACTGGGTGAAGTCCACCTCCATGTCGGTGATCTGCTCCACCTGCTTTTTGTTGGTATCCTTTGCCATATTGTTTCAGTCCTTTATAAACAGAATGTTTTTCACAGGAAATTCAGTAACCTTTATTATATAAATATGTGGTAACAAAAGTCAAGGTTTGCAACCGATTTTCTCCTGTGCTATACTACGGTCATGACATTGATCCTGACAAAGGAAGTGACCATCATGGACGCGCAGAAGAGAAGAACCGCCATCGCCGTTGCGCTGGAACGGGCGCAGACCCCCGTCAGCGCCACCGCTCTGGCCAAAGAATTTGCCGTCAGCCGCCAGATTATTGTTGGCGACATCGCCCTTTTGCGGGCAGCAGGTGCAGACATTACCGCCACCCCCAGAGGGTACATTATCCCCCGCTCCGCCACTGGTCTCAAGCGCACCCTTGCCACCCGGCATTCCGCAGAAGAAATGGAAGCGGAGCTCAACGCTATGGTGGATCAGGGCTGCACCGTGCTGGATGTAACAGTTGACCACCCCATCTACGGTCAGCTCACCGGGCCGCTGAACCTGTCCAACCGCTACGAGGTAGGGCAGTTCCTCGCCCGCTGCCGGGAGGAGGAGGCCTCCCCCCTGTCCCTGCTCACCGAGGGAATCCATCTGCACACCGTCCTATGCCCCGATGAAGGGGCCTTTGCCCGTGTGCAGGATACACTGCGCTCTCTGGGCATTCTTTTGGACGGTAATGCTTGACAATTTAAAAAAGTTTGCTAAAATGTGGTAGACACCTGTCAAGACAGGTGTCTACCATTACATTAAAAAGAAAAGTGGTCTGAACAATGAAAGCATTTCTCAAACGCAAAAACATCGAGTTCTCTGCCAAGCGCTACGGTATCGACGCGCTGGGCGCCATGGCACAGGGTCTTTTTTGCTCCCTGCTCATCGGCACTATCATCAAAACCCTGGGCCAGCAGCTGGCCGTCCAGTACCTGATCGACATCGGCACCTACGCCATGGCCGTGTCCGGTCCGGCTATGGCTGTGGCCATCGGCTACGCCCTGAAGGCCGACCCCATGGTGCTGTTCTCCCTGGCCGCCGTGGGCTGGGCCGCCAATGCCGAAGGCAAGGCGGGCGGTCCTCTGGCTGTATTGGTCATTGCCATCATCGCCGCCGAGTGCGGCAAGGCCGTGTCCAAGGAGACCAAGGTTGATATCCTCGTCACTCCCGGCGTGACCATTCTGGTGGGCGTCTCCCTTGCAAAGCTCATCGCGCCCCCCATCGGCGTAGCCGCCTCTGCTTTCGGCACCATGATCGACAAGGCCACTACCCTTCAGCCCTTCTGGATGGGCATCGCCGTGTCCGTGCTGGTGGGCATCGCCCTCACCCTGCCCATCTCCTCTGCCGCCATTTGTCAGGTGCTGACCCTCACGGGCATTGCCGGCGGTGCCGCTGTGGCTGGCTGCTGTGCCCACATGGTGGGCTTTGCGGTCATGTCCTTCAAGGAGAACCGCTGGGGCGGCTTGGTGAGTCAGGGTCTGGGCACTTCCATGCTCCAGATGCCCAATCTGGTCCGCCATCCCCTGTGCTGGCTGCCCCCCATCCTCACTTCCGCCATTACCGGCCCCATCGCCACCTGCATCTTTAAACTGCAGATGAACGGCGCGCCTATCAACTCCGGCATGGGCACCTGCGGTCTGTGCGGTCCAATCGGCGTGTGGACGGGCTGGCTGACCCCCGGCGCGGATGCTGCTGCCAAAGGTGCCGCCGCCATCGCTCCCACCGCTTTCGACTGGCTGGGTCTGGTGCTGATTTGTTTCGTTCTGCCCGCTATCCTCTGCTGGGTCTTTGGTCAGCTGTTCCGCAAGCTGGGTTGGATCAAAGAAGGCGATTTGACTCTGCCTCAATAACAAAAAAAGGATGCCCTGCCGATGGCAGGGCATCCTTTTTACGCAAAGCTTGCGATCCAAGGGGCGATGAGCGAGCATAGAATCGGGTTGACGATATCCAGCACGATCAGGGCAAAGGGCGGGAAAATAACCCACGCCACGTTGGAGGGCCCGTACTCGGCGATGACCGCCCGCTCGTTGGCCATGGTGTTGGGGCCGGAACCAAGACCCATACCGATGTGCCCGGCCACCATAACCGCCGCATCGTAGTTGCGGCCACAGGTGTTGAAGGTGACGAAGTAACCCCAAAGGATCATCAGAATTACCTGAGCCGCCAGAATGATGACAAAAGGTCCGAACACACTGGCCAGCTTGGTTACGTCGATGGTCATCATGGTCATGGCCAGGAACAGGTCCAGACAGATGGAGCCAAAGGTCTCGATTTCTTCCTCCCGGAAGTTATAATTGGTATGGTCCAGAATGTTGCGGATGATAACGCCGCCCAGCATGCAGCCGATAAAGTAGGGAAACTCAATATAGGGCACCTTGCCCGCCAGAATGGAGATGTAGGACCCAAGACCCGCGGAGATGATGATGAGGGCCACACTGCCCATCAGGCTCTTGGCGTTCAGGGGGGTAACGGTGTTATCCTTCAGGGTGCTGGCATCCACCTCATCCTTATTGCCGGACAGATTGTGCTTTTTAATCAGCGCCCGGGCCACCGGGCCGCCCACGAGGCTGGCAAAAATCATGCCGAAGGTAGCGCCCATCACGCTGATGACCACGGCGTTCTCCGCCCCCAGCTCCTCATACATAGGAGCAATAGCACCGGAAGTGCCCACACCGCCCATCAGGGACAGAGACCCAAGACCAATGCCGTGCAGGGGGTGCATGCCCAGAGGCACTGCCAGCAGGATGCCCAACACGTTCTGTGCCACGATCAGACCGCAGATGGTAACTGCGATGCCAAAGCACAGCTTTGCTCCGCCCTTTTTAATGAGCTTCCAACTGGCCGTCAGGCCTACGCCGGTGAAGAAGATGTCCATGAACCACTCCTTCAACACACCCACGTTCCAGTTTACCACCAGAATCTCCCCGCTGCGCAGCAGCC
This sequence comes from Oscillospiraceae bacterium, assembly GCA_015068065.1. GTDB lineage: Bacteria > Bacillota > Clostridia > Oscillospirales > Oscillospiraceae > Lawsonibacter. Next base: position 3,563 of record SVLE01000019.1, read on the forward strand.
CCAGCACAAGGCTGACGATCAGTCCACATACAATCACTCCGGGAATACAGTAGGTCTGGAAGAATTTGACCCGTTTGACAATGGCCCTGCCGATCAGGACCACCGCCGCTGCGATGGCGCAGCTTTGCATGACATCAAAGGATAGCTCGATCACAAATGACCCCTCCGTTTCTGTGCTCCGGCGCGGCTGCACCGGGCGCTGTTCTCCCGACAGGGGTCCGTTCCCCCGTCTCTCCTGCCCCAGTATATGCACCGCGTCTCTCAGATTAGCCCTGCTCCAGCAGAAACAGGCCCTTTTTTGTTTTTTGTAGCCCGAAAACACTTGACAAGCTGTATTTTTCCGTTATAATAATTAGGCCTGTCTCTATCGAAACGGGTATATTTCCTTGCCTTGCGCAAAGGTGCAAGGCCATATGTCCATAAGGAGGTGCAAAGTAAAATGGCAAAGATCACTGCAAACTACGAGGCTGTCTACATCCTCGACCCCTCCCTGAACGAAGAGGCTATCGCTTCTCTGATTGCCAAGTTCAAGGGTGTGGTGGAGGCCAATGGCACTGTCTCCGAGATCGACGAGTGGGGCAAGCGCCGTCTGGCCTATCCCATCAACGATCTGATGGAGGGCTACTACGTGCTGATGACCTTCAACGCCGCCGCCGCGATCCCCGCTGAGCTGGACCGCGTGTTCCGTATTACCGACGGCGTGATGCGCTCCATGATCGTCTGCAAGGACGAGCAGTAAGGAGGCAGCCAATGCTCAACAAAATCTTCATCATGGGTCGTCTGACCCGTGACCCCGAGCTCCGGCGCACCCAGACCGGCACACCCGTGGCTTCCTTTACCCTGGCCGTTGACCGGGATTTCAAGGACAAGTCCACCGGTGAGCGTACCACCGATTTTATCGATGTGGTGGCCTGGCGCCAGACCGGCGAATTTGTCAGCCGTTTCTTTAACAAGGGCCGCATGGCCGTGGTGGAGGGCCGCCTGCAGATTCGTGAGTGGACCGACAAGGACGGCAACAAGCGCCGCTCCGCTGAAGTGGTGGCCGACAATGTCTATTTCGGCGACTCCCGGCGCGAGGGTGACGGCGGCTATTCCGCCCCCGCTTACAGCGCCGCTCCCACCGGCTACTCCGCCCCCGCCGAGGGCAACCAGTTCGCCGAGCTGTCCGACGACGACGGCGAGCTCCCGTTTTAACTCTTAGCGTTTTTACGCTTCATCTTTGACCGTTTGGTCTTGAAAAGGAGGTTTTCTCATGTCTATGGAACGTGATAACCGCGCCCCCGCGGCCGTAAGCGCCGTAAGGTGTGCGCTTTCTGCGCGGACAAGGTCGAGTGCATCGATTACAAGGACGCTGCCAAGCTGCGCCGCTTTGTTTCCGAGCGCTCCAAGATCCTGCCCCGCCGCACCACCGGCACCTGCGCCATGCATCAGCGTCAGCTGACCGAGGCCATCAAGCGTGCCCGTCAGATCGCCCTGCTGGCTTACGTCACCGACTAAATTGACGTACCAAGGCCCTCTCCCGATGGGAGAGGGCCTTTTTTATCCCTGCCGGAGAATATGTATCCATCCTTTGGGACACAATAGCTGCGAAAGGATGTGTCATGTACATGGTCAAGGGCATCAACCGTCAGGTCATCGTTGTTAAATCCCCCGACCCCAAGCTGTTCGATCAGGCCATCTTCCTGCTGCGGGAGGATGCCTTTTCCTCCTCCCCCGGAGTCACCCCGGAACAGGTCATCCGACAGGCCCGGCAGGCCGCAGACGGCTATCTGCGCAAAAACACCGTGGTGGGTCGGGCCGCCGCCCGCCTGTCCCCCGCTGCATGGGGCGCAGCCGGCGCAGCCGTCGCCTCTGCTCTGTGGGCAGCAGGTTTTTTCCTCCTTTAAGCAAAAAGCACGCAGACCGTTCCTGAACGGTCTGCGTGCTTTCTTGTTATCAGCCCTTTTTCTTGGATGCCTCACGCATGCGGGCGCTGTGATCCAGCAGCCGCTTGCGCAGACGCAGATTTTCCGGCGTGCACTCCAGCAGTTCGTCATCGGCCAGGAATTCCAGACACTGCTCCAGACTCATCTGCCGGGGGGTGACCAGCCGCAGAGCCTCGTCAGAGCCGGAGGCACGCATGTTGGTCAGCTGCTTCTTCTTGCACACGTTGACGGAGATATCCTCCTGCTTGGGGGACACGCCCACGATCATACCCGCATAGACAGGGGTACCCGCTCCGATGAACAGAGCACCGCGCTCCTGAGCGTTGAACAGTCCGTAGGTGACCGCCTCACCGGTCTCGAAGGCCACCAGAGAGCCGGTGCCCCGGCGCTGGATCTCGCCCTTGAGGGGAGCATACTCCTCAAAGACACTGGCCATGATGCCCTCGCCCTTGGTGTCGGTCAAAAACTCGTTGCGGTAGCCGAACAGGCCGCGGGAGGGCACCAGGAACTGGGCCTTCATCCGGTCGCCCACGGGGGTCATATCCAGCAGATCGCCCTTGCGGCCACCGATTTTCTCGATGACCGCGCCGATGCAGTCGGCGGGCACGTCCACCACCAGCCGCTCAATGGGCTCGCACTGCACGCCGTCGATCTCCTTGTAGAGCACACGGGGAGGAGACACCTGCAGCTCATAGCCCTCTCTTCTCATGGTCTCGATGAGGATGGACAGGGACATCTCACCACGGCCCGCCACGTTAAAGGACTCTGTGTTGTCCGTGTCGGACACACGCAGGGACACGTCCTTCATGGTCTCCCGGTACAGGCGCTCCCGCAGCTGGCGGGAGGTGACGAACTTGCCCTCTCTTCCTGCGAAGGGGGAGTCGTTGACGGAGAAGGTCATTTCAATGGTAGGCGCAGAGATTTGGATGAACTCCATGGGCTCCACGTTGGTGGGCACGCAGATGGTGTCGCCGATGGTGATCTCGCCAATACCGGACATGGCGATAATGTTGCCCGCCGTGGCCTCGGTCACAGGCACCTTGGCAAGACCATCGTACTGGTACAGGGCGGTGGCCTTGGCCTTCTTGGGGGCGGCATCCGGCTGGTGATAGTTGCACACGGCGATCTCCTGATTCTGCTTCACCGTGCCCCGCTCGATGCGGCCGATGGCGATACGGCCCACGAAATCGTTGTAGTCGATGGCGGACACCAGCATCTGGAAGGGAGCGTCCGCATCCGCCTCAGGGGCGGGAATATAGTCCACGATGGTGTCGAACAGCGGCTTCAGGTCCGTACCCGCCACGTCGGGGGAGTAGGAAGCCGTGCCCTGCCGGCCGGAGCAGAACAGGGTGGGAGACTCGAACTGCTCGTCGGTGGCGTTCAGGTCCAGCAGCAGCTCCAGCACCTCGTCCATGACCTCGTGGATGCGCTGGTCGGGGCGGTCGATCTTGTTGACCACTACAATGACCTTGTGACCCAGTTCCAGCGCCTTGGACAGGACAAAGCGGGTCTGGGGCATGGGGCCTTCAGCGGCGTCCACCAGCAGAATGACGCCGTTGACCATCTTCAGGATGCGCTCCACCTCGCCGCCGAAGTCGGCATGGCCCGGCGTGTCCACAATGTTGATCTTGATATCGCCATACTGCACGGCGGTGTTTTTTGCGGTGATGGTAATGCCACGCTCCCGCTCCAGATCGTTGGAGTCCATAACGCGCTCCTCCACCGCCTGGTTGTCCCGGTACACACCGGACTGCTTGAGCAGGCCATCCACCAGCGTGGTCTTGCCATGGTCAACGTGGGCAATAATGGCAACATTTCTCAGTTTCTCATTTCTCATCGGTATCAACCTCAAATCCACAAAACATTTCGCAACGAGGTATTATACTGCTTTTTTTGTAAAAACGCAATCCCTGACCTTAGGATTTATCTCCCTTACACGCAAATATCATACAAATTTATGCCAAAGGGCTTGCTTTTCCATTTGCTGCGTGGTATAATGCACTCTACGTTCGGGCAATTTGTCCGTTGACACAAGAACTGTCCCTGCGGGGATTTGAAAGGAACGATGAAACAATGCAGCTCGCTCTTACCATCATTCAGGTGATCCTGTGCCTGATCCTCGTGGCCGTCGTTATGCTCCAGTCCGGCAAGAGTGCCGGCCTGTCCGGCGCTATCGCCGGCGGTGCCGATACCTTCCTGGCCAAGAACAAGGCCAAGAGCCTGGACGCCAAGCTGGCCAAGGGCACCAAGTGGGTGTGCGCCGTGTGGCTGGTGCTGACTCTGGTGCTGAACATTATCTGATCAACTGCAAAACAAGGCCCTCTGCCAATGGCAGAGGGCCTTGTTTTATTCTTCCGAGCGTTCAAAGAGCCAAGCGCGCAGCTGTTCAATGCCCTCTTCACTGATAGGGAATGCGGCCGTGTGTGTCACCGTGCTACACTCGTAGCACAGCGGACCCGGCCATACCTCCACAGCCATTTCTCCATCGGCCGGCACAATGCGCCAGCGGGCATTCTTCCGGCTGCCCGTCCAGATGTTTCCGTATTCCATAGAGGACAGGGTAGGCAAAAAAATCTCATGTTCCATGGATGGTCCCTCCGCTCAGCGCATTCAGTACCGCCAACGCAGCAGCCTGCGCGATTTTCTCCTGATACTCCTCCTGCTGCAGCAGGGCGCATTCCTCCGGATTGGTCAGAAAGCCCGTCTCCACCAGCACCGCGGGCATGTCCGTGTCCCACAGCACCTGATAGTTGTTTTTCTGCACTTCCCTTGTCCGGATTCCCAGTGCCGCCGCCTGATCCAGCACCGCCTGCGCCAGTTCCTTTGCCGGTTCGGACTTGTGGTAATAGACATCCATACCCCGGGCTTCTCCCTCGTAGGAGTTGCAGTGGATGCTGACGAACAGATCGCTTCCCGCGTTGTTGGCTATCTCGGCCCGATCGTCCAGGCTGATATGCTCGTCCTGCTGCCGGGTCATGATCACTGTGATTCCCGCTTCCTCCAGCATATCCCGCAGCATCAGGCTGATGGGCAGCACGATGTCCTTTTCAAGGGCCCCTTCCTCTCCGCAGCCGGGATCGCTCCCCCCGTGTCCGGGGTCTACCGTAACCACGCCGCTGACAGAAAACCCTGCAAAAACCGAGGGTTCCTCCGGTGGGTGAATCTCCTCTTCTCCTCCGATCTGCGGCTGTTGGCTTTGGTCAGCGACACCCGCGCTCATGTCCCGGAAATAGTCGGCACAGGCCTTTATTCCAAAGGTTGCCAGGCCCGCACAGGCCAGCAGTACAACCAGCAGCCCCAACCGCAGCAGCCGGGAGATCAGCAGCGCCATACCCTTCTTTTTTCTGCGCTTTTGCAGTCGTTTTCCTGCCACAGTTTATCCTCCTAAAACACAACGGTTATTTGCCCACGCAGAACCGCTCAAATATGCGTGCGGTGATATCCTCGCGCACGCTGCGCCCGGCCAACTCGCCCAGCGCAGACAGCGCATTTTCCACATCCACCAACACTGCGTCCGGGGTATAGCCCAACTCCAGCCCCTGCCGCGCCAGACGTACCGATTCCAGTGCTCGTTTGGCCGCATCCGCCTGCCGCGCGTTGGTAAGCAGGGCACCGCTCTCCTCATTGCTGTGGGGAGCCATGTCGGCCACTGTCTGCTCCAGCGCATCCAGACCCTGTCCTGTTTTTGCGCTGATCTCCACCACACGCACACCCTCGGGCAATGGGAGGCCCGGGGCGGTCGCAGGGGGCAGATCACTCTTGTTCCACACCAGAACGGTGGGTGCGCAGGCCGCGGCCTGTGTCAGCAGCTGTGCATCCTCCGGCAAAAAAGGAACTGATCGGTCACACAAAAACAGAATCAGCGCCGCCTGCTCCATGGCTGCACGGCTGCGCTCCACGCCCATTTGCTCAATGGGGTCGGTGCTGTCTCTCAGTCCGGCGGTGTCGGCAAGGCGCAACAGCACGCCACCCAGCCGCACCCGCCCCTCCACCGTATCCCGGGTGGTACCGGGAATATCCGTCACAATGGCACGGTCATAGCCCACAAGGGCGTTGAGCAAAGAGGATTTACCTGCGTTGGGCCGACCCACAATGGCGCAGGGCAGGCCGTTGACCAGACTCTCACCTCTGCGGTGAGTAGCCAGCAGCCCTTCCAGTTCCCGCTCCGCCCGGCTCATGCTTTGGATCATCTGTTCCTCTTTAAACGGGTCGATGTCCTCATCCGGATAGTCCAGTACGGCATGAAAATGTGCCATCAGGTCCACCAGACCTAAGTAGATCTCTTCCACCCGGCGGCTCAGCACTCCAGCCAGCTGACCTGCTGACTGGTAGACACCTTCCCTGCTCTGAGCGTCGATCAGGTCCACCACAGCCTCCGCCTGGGTCAGGTCCAGCCGTCCGTTGAGAAAGGCTCGTTGTGTAAACTCTCCCGGCCGCGCCGGCCGCGCCCCCAGCGCAAACAGGGTCTCCAATCCCATCTGCAGGACCAGCGGCGAGCCGTGACACTGCAGCTCTGCCGTGTCCTCCCCGGTATAACTGGCCGGTCCACGGCTGTACGTGCAGACAATTTGGTCAATGACCTTCCCCTGCGGACCAAGGAGACTTCCGTAGACCAGTTTTCGGGGCGGATGTTCTGCCAACGTTTTTCCATCTGCAGCCTGAAACGCTTGGGCCGCAACGGTTACCGCCTCCGGTCCGGACAGGCGCAGGATGCCGATTGCCCCCGGAAGTCCGGTGGCAACAGCTGCAATGGTATGGGTCGTTTCCCCGTTCATCGAGTTGTGCACCTCCTCCCGCCGCATCGAAAAACGCCGACGCAGCGACTGCAATCCTGCAAAAATATTTTTGTGGATTTCGCCCTTGTTTTTCTTCTTGACAGGCGTTATGTCACCCAGTTTTTGGACAAGTTGCACGGTTTAGTCAACATAACACATTGTGGATAACCCTGTGGACAATGTGGAAAACCCTATGGTGTCAGTGTTTTTCGTCCATCTCTGACAGTTTTCGCCATTATGCATCTAATTGCATAATGGTTGTCAGAAATTATGTCCTTTTTCATCCGCAGTTTATATCCCTCATGTTCAAAATGCAGGAACTCCACCGTGCATTCTTTCTCCATCAAATACGCTTACAGATGGCCCGGGCCGCCTGAATACCAGACGCGCCTGCCTGAGCCAAGCCCCTGGTGACACCAGCGCCGTCGCCGGCGGCAAACAAGCCGGGCAGGGCGGTCTCCAGCTCTCCGGACAGCTCCAGCCGCGCCGAATAGAACTTGACCTCTGCACCGTAGAGTAGAGTATCGTAGTTGGCAGTGCCGGGCGCGATCTTGTCCAGCGCGTAGATCATCTCAATGATGTCGTCCAACTGCCGCTTGGGCAGGGCCAGAGACAGATCTCCGGGCACAGCGGCAGTCAGGGTAGGCCGCACGAAGGAGTGGCCCAGACGGTGATCGTTGGTTCGGATGCCTTCCACCAAATCGCCGAACCGCTGAACCAGCACGCCGCCCGCCAGCATATTGGACAGGGACGCTATGTGCTTGCCGTAGCGGTAAGGCTCGTTAAAGGGAGAGGTAAACCGATTGGACACCAACAGAGCAAAGTTGGTGTTCTGGCTGCGCAGGGCCGGGTCGGCATAGGAATGACCATTTACCGTGTTGATGCCCTCCACATTCTCCGCCACCACATGCCCGTAGGGATTCATGCAGAAGGTGCGCACCTGATCCCCGTACTGCTTGGTGCGGTAGACCAGTTTAGACTCGTACACAACATCGGTAATGTGCTCAAAGACCGCTGCAGGCAGCTCCACACGCACACCGATGTCCACCTGATTGTTGATGAGCTTGATGCCCAGACGCTGGCACTGCTTGGAGAACCATTCCGCACCGGAGCGGCCCGGAGCCGCCAGCAGACAACGGCAGGAAAGCTCCTCCCCGCCGGCCAGAGTCAGGAGATAGCCCTCCCCGTCCCGGTCAATGACCTCCACAGCGGTGTTGAACCGAAACTCCACCTTGTCCCGCAGGACCTCGTAGATATTGGTAAGGATGCGCAGGTTATTCTCCGTGCCCAGATGCTTGCACCGGGCCTGCAACAAATGCAGGTCATGGGCCAGCGCCTTTCGCTCCAACGCCCGCGCCTCGGGGGTTTGGGTGGAATATACCTCGGTGGTGGCCCCGTAAGCCACATTTACACTGTCTACATACTCGATCAGCTCCATCACCGTCTCCGGAGCCATGAAGTCGGTGAGCCAACCGCCGAACTGAGTGGTAAAGTTGAACTTGCCGTCAGAAAAGGCACCCGCACCGCCAAAGCCGCACATGGTGTCGCACACCTTGCAGTGAATGCACTCCTTCACCTTTCCCGCCACAATGGGGCAGTTGCGGCTATAGATATCCCGTCCCTGATCCAGCGCGAGCACCTTCAGGTCGGGGCGCAGCTTGGCCAGCTCATAGGCTCCGAAAATACCGGCCTCACCGCAGCCAAGGATCACTACATCATAGACAAAACTCATAAGAGACTCCTCCTGTGTTTGTTTGAACGGATTACATCTCAGTATAACACACAACTCTCATAAAAAAAAGCGCCGCTTTTCTCCCCTGAAAAAAGCGACGTTTTTAACTCTTTTCCTGAAAGCTGGCCCCGCAGCTTCGGCAATTGACGGTAATTTTGCCTTTGCCTCTGGGCACCCGAAGCTGCTGACCGCAGCCGGGGCACTTGAAATAGCGGTGTTCCTTGTCCCGGCGGATGGTACGACGCAGGCGATACCAGCGCACCACCGGTCCCACCAGCTTGAGGAACTTGGCATTCTCCGCCCGGCGGGCAGCATAGTTGCGGGACAACATGCGAAACAGTGTCCACGCCATCAGCACAAGTGCCACAAACTCCAGCACACCCAGTCCCGGCAAACCGCGCAGAAGCAATGCTGCCAGGTATACGACCAGAAGGAAGATGTTTAGCTGGTCAGAGCCGTAACGGCCATACATAAAGCGCTGCAGTGCGTTGCGGATCATGGCATCATCCCCCTGTTCCTGTTTCATATGCTAAATATGATAGTCCTTTCGCTGTTCATCGTCAAGAAAGCAATCGTAAACAATGTGTGAATTGTGCTTGCTTATGGGTGAAAAAAACGCTATACTGAGAAAAAACACAGGAGGAACACCCATGAAGCGCATTGATAAAGAAAATTATTATCTGGACATCGCCGAAACCGTACTGGAGCGCTCCACCTGTCTGCGCCGGTGCTACGGCGCCATCATCGTCCAGCACGACGAGATCATTTCCACCGGCTACAACGGTGCCCCCCGGGGTCGTAAGAACTGTGCCGACCTGAATTTCTGCACCCGAATGAAGATGAACATCCCCTCCGGTGAGCGCTACGAGCTGTGCCGCTCCGTCCACGCGGAAGCCAACTGCATCATCTCCGCCGCCCGTAAGGACACGCTGGGCTCCACCCTGTACATGGCCTGCCGCAATCCCGAGACCGGTGAACTCATCCCCGACTCCACCTCCTGTTCCATGTGCCGCCGCCTCATTATCAACGCCGGCATCAAGCGGGTGGTCATTCGGGACACCCCCACCGACTACCGCGTGGTGGATGTGGAAAAAGAGTGGATCGATGAGGATGATTCCCTGCCCGATGGCATATAAAAAACAGCCCGACGCAATGCGTCGGGCTGTTTTCCTGTCTTACAGCATCTGGCAGAATTCGATCGTCTCGGCATTGGGACCTACAATGTTGAAAAAGCGCACACCCTTTTCAAAATAAGGCAGAGCGTCAATTTCCTCCTCTACGGGAGTATATCCGGCGGCCTTCACCGCCTGCCACGTGGCCTCGATATCGTCTACATCCAGACTGATGTGGTCGATGGCGCCGGGCTTGCCCGCGGCGGCAGGCTCGCCGATGGCCTGAAACGCCTCGATACAGATGTTCTTCAGCTGAAGAAATACCACGTAGTCCGTGGGCAGAGTGGTACGGAAGGTGACCTCAAAGCCCAGACTCTGATAGAACTCCTCCGTCTTTTTCAGATCGTTGGTTGGCAGACCGATGTGCTGGATACCGGTCACGCGTGCGGCAATAGGATTCACAAAAAGCACCCCTTTTCTTTTTCCCTTATTATACCGCATCCCATGTCTGCTTGCAACAGAACTATTTTCTTCCCCGGTGGAATAAGCCTTGACATCCTGACTTTATCCCATTAAAATGGTATTCGGACAATTATGAAAAACCCGGGGAAGTTTTTCACTTGTCGCAGGGCTGTTCCCTGCGGCTCATTTTATATCATTGTCTGTACCTTAGGAGGTGTGAATTCGTATGTTACCCTACATCATCGGCGCAGTCCTAGGCGTCGTGATCGGTTGCGTGGTCGGTATCGTCATCGGCTGGAACCGCCGCAAGAGCACTGCCGAGCGTGAGATCGGCTCTGCCGAGGAAGAGGCCACCCGCATCGTCAACGAGGCCTATAAGAGCGCCGAGAGCAAAAAGCGTGAAGCTCTGCTGGAAGCCAAGGAGGAGATCCTCCAGTCCCGCAACGAGTACGAGCGCGAAGAAAAAGAGCGCCGGGCCGACCTGCAGAAGCAGGAGCGCCGCCTTCAGCAGAAGGAGGAGACCCTGGACCGCAAGACCGACAACATCGAAAAGAAAGAAGAAGCTCTCACCGAAAAGCTGGCCAAGCTGGAAACCGCTCAGGCCGAGGTGGAGCAAGTCAAGCGCAGTCAGCTGGAAATGCTGGAGCGCATCTCCGGCTATACCGCTGAGGAGGCCAAGAACTACCTCATTTCCCAGATCGAGGCTGACGTGACCCACGAGACGGCCATGAAGATCAAGGAGATCGAGACCCGCTTCAAGGAGGAGTCTGAGACCCGCGCCCGGGAGATCATCTCTCTGGCCATTCAGCGCTGTGCCGCTGACCACGTGGCGGAGGCTACTGTGTCCGTGGTTCCCCTGCCCAACGACGAAATGAAGGGCCGCATCATCGGCCGCGAGGGCCGCAACATCCGCACGCTGGAGACCATGACCGGTGTGGATCTGATCATCGACGACACGCCGGAGGCCATCACTGTCTCCTGCTTCGACCCCGTCCGCCGCGAAATCGCCCGTCTGGCACTGGAAAAGCTGATTCTGGACGGCCGTATCCATCCCGCCCGCATCGAGGAAATGGTGGAAAAGGCCAAGCGCGAGGTGGACGCCACCATCAAGGCCGAGGGCGAACGCGCCATCTTCGAAACCAACGTCCACGGTCTGCACCCCGAGCTGGTCAAACTGCTGGGCCGCCAGCGCTACCGCACCAGCTACGGTCAGAACGTGCTCAACCACTCCATCGAGGTCTCCCATGTGGCAGGCCTGCTGGCCGCCGAGATCGGCGCCAACGTGGCCGAGGCCAAGCGCGCCGGCCTTCTGCATGACCTGGGCAAGTCCATCGACCACGAGGTGGAGGGCTCCCACGTCCAGATCGGCGTGGAGCTGGCCCGCAAGTACCGGGAGAGCGAGCAGATCGTGCACGCCATTCAGGCCCACCACAACGATGTAGAGCCCAAGACCATCGTGGCCTGCCTTGTCCAGGCCGCCGATGCCATCTCCGCCGCCCGCCCCGGGGCCCGCAGAGAGAATCTGGAGAACTACATCAAGCGTCTGGAACAGCTGGAGGAGATCACCTCCTCCTTCAACGGCGTGGAGAAGTCCTATGCCATTCAGGCCGGTCGCGAGGTGCGCATCATGATCAAACCCGAGGTGGTCAGCGAGGACGAGATGATCATTCTCGCCCGGGACATCGCCAAGAAGATCGAAGAAGAGATGGAGTACCCCGGCCAGATCAAGGTCAACCTGATCCGGGAGACCAAGGCCATCGAGTACGCCAAGTAAATCCAATCCCCCCACCGCTCCGCAGATATTCTGCGGAGCGGTTTTATTCGTCTGAGCGCCTGCATTGTTTTTTTTGCTTCAATGCCGTATAATAAAGACAGATCATCCGTAAAGGGGGTATACTCCATGCTTTTGAATCTGCTGGCTGTTGGCGATGTGGTAGGCGATGCCGGTCTTGACTTTCTGGCCCGCAATCTTCGCAAACTCAAACAGGAGCATGATGTGCATTTCACCGTAGTCAACGGAGAAAACGCCGCAACTGTTGGCATCCTGCCTCACCAGGTACAGGATATCTACGACGCAGGTGCAGACGTGGTCACCCTGGGCAACCACACCTGGAACAAAATGCAGATCAAGGATCGCTTGGAGGACGACCCCTATCTCCTCCGCCCGGCCAACTTTGCCCCCAATCTCCCCGGCCGGGGCTTTGGGGTATACGACGGTCCCCGCGGCCTGCGCATCGGCGTGCTGAGCCTGATGGGCCGCCTGCACCTGAACTCCAATCTGGACAGCCCGTTCACCGTGGCCGACCAATTGCTCTCCGCCTGTGACGCGGACATCGTTGTGTGCGACTTCCACGGGGAGATCACCAGCGAGAAAGGCGCCATGGCCTGGTATCTGGACGGACGGCTTCAGGCCCTGTGGGGCACCCACACTCATGTGCCCACCGCGGATACGCAGATCCTGCCCAAGGGTCTGGGCTTCGTCACCGACCTGGGCATGACCGGCCCGGCTCAATCCGTGCTGGGCGTGCGGCCGGAGGACTCGATCAATCTGTTTCTGGGCGGCATCCCCCGCCGTTTCCAGCCCGCCGCCGGCCCCTGCAAGCTGAACGCCTGCCTGTTCGTCATCGATACAAACACCAAAAAATGCGTTCAGGTACGCCGTGTGGACCTGAATCCTTAACTTTTCCGAACGGAGGGGATTGCCCTATGCTGAAAATCATACACGCCGCTGACCTGCACCTGGACAGTCCCTTCGCCGGTCTATCCCCGGAGCAGGCCGCCCTGCGCAGGGAGGAACTGCGTTCCCTGCCGGACCGTCTTGCGGATCTGGCCAATGAAGAGCAGGCCGATCTTGTCCTGCTGGCAGGTGATTTGCTGGACGGTCAGCGGATCTACCGTGAGACAGCGGATATGCTGGCCCGCGCGCTGGGCCGCATCCGGGCAAAGGTATTCATTGCTCCCGGCAATCACGACCCCTACAATGCCACCTCGCCTTATGCTCTGCCCATCTGGCCAGACAACGTGCACATCTTCACCTCTCCCCTGCCCGAAGCTGTTCACCTGCCCGAGCTCAACTGCACCGTATACGGCGCGGCCTTTACCGGAGAACAGCGGGACGACTCCCCCCTGTCCCAATTTTCCGCCGCCGGCGATCTGCTGAACCTTATGGTCCTGCACGGAAACACCCAGGGCCGGGACTACGCTCCTATTGCCTCTGCCGAAATCGCCGCCAGCGGCCTTGATTATCTGGCTCTGGGCCATATTCATCAGCACAGCGGCCTACAAAAGAGCGGATCCACCTTCTGGGCCTATCCTGGCTGTCCGGAGGGCCGCGGCTTTGACGAACTGGGCGACAAAGGCGTTTTAATTTTAAATGCAGAAAAGGGAAGCGTGCAAATGCGCTTTCATCCCCTGTCCCTGCGACGCTATCAAATCATAGACGTGGAGCTGACCGGATGCTCCGACCCGCTGGCGGCAATCACCGCCGCTCTGCCCGGGCAGACCCGGTCGGATCTGTACCGCATCCGGCTCATCGGTGAATTTCCCATGGATGCTCAAACCATGACCGCATTGGAGACTGCCCTCACTCCCCTCTTCTACGCATTGGACCTGCGGGACCACACCCGGACGCCCCGGGATTTGTGGGCCAGGAGCGAAGAGGACAGCCTCACCGGTCTGTTTCTGCGCACCATGGCCGCCCGCTGCTGGGAAGCTCCTGAGGACGAGGTGCTGGACCTTGCGGTCCGTTTCGGTCTTGCCGCACTGGAAAACGGGGAGGATGTGTCGCCATGATTATCAAAGAAATGACCGCCTCCTTCGGCCGTCTGGACCGGGCACACCTCAAGCTGTCAGAAGGTCTGAATATTATCCACGCTCCCAACGAGGGCGGAAAGTCCACCTGGTGCGCCTTCATCCGGGCCATGCTCTACGGCATCCCCACCCGGGACCGGGACAAAAAGGGCTATCTGGCGGAAAAAAACCGCTACCTGCCCTGGTCCGGCACACCCATGGAGGGTGAAATGACTCTGGAGTGGCAGGGCAGGGATATCACCCTGCGCCGCTTCACCAAGGGCACGACGCCTTTCAGTGGCTTTTCCGCCGTGTATACCGACACACAACAACCCGTCCCCGCCCTCACCGCCCAGAACTGCGGCGAAGTGCTGTTGGGCGTGGGCCGTGACGTGTGGGAGCGGTCCGCCTTTATTGGCTCCTCCCCTACCCTTGCCATTGACGGCACACCGGAACTGGAGCGGCGCATTACCGCCCTGTTTTCTTCCGGCGAGGAGGATGTCTCCTTCTCCCAGACCGAAGCCAAGCTGCGAGAGTGGCAGCGCCGCCGTCAGCACAACAGATCCGGTCTGATCCCCAAACTGGAAGAGGAACTTGCCGCGCTTGAGCAGACGCTGGACCGGATGCAGAACGCCAACCTCCGCCTTACCCGCTCCCGGGAGGAGCGCGCCGCTCTGGAGGAGGAGCAGCGCATGCTGGAGGGCGAGTTGCACATTCATCAGCGCCTTGCCCGACGGGAACTGAATCAGCGCTATGCTCAGGCCGTGCAGGAGCATGAGCGCATCCGCACCCGGCAGGATGAATTGCTGGCCCGACAGAACCGGTTTGGGCCTCTGCCCCACCGGGACCGGCTGCGGGATGCTCAGCTGCAGCTTCAGCGGCTGGAACTGCAGAAAGAAGAACTGCTTCACCAGGACAACCTCCCCCGCCCCGAGCCCGCCGTTCCGCCAACCGACCCGCGTTTTACAGATCTGGACGGCGTGCAGGCCGTACGAAAGGCACAGGACGAGAGGACGCAGGCGGAATCTCTGCTTGCTCAGGCCCGGGAAAAAGCAGGTCAGCGGCGGCGTCATGTGCTGACAGGACTGGGCTTCCTCATCGGAGCTGCCATCGCAGGCCTTGCCAAAGGAGCTCTGCTTCTCGGCCTGTTCGTCGGAACCGCCATGTCTGCCATGTTTATCCTGGCCCTTCTGGCCCGAAACAAGGATGAGACCACCCGCCTTCAGACGCAAGCGCAGGCCATTCTGGATCGTTGGAACGTGACACATCCCCAGCAGATCACCGACGCAGCCGAGCTTTACCGCCAACAGTGGGAGGCATTTACCCGAGCGCAGGAGGAACACACCCGGACACAGGCCCAACTGGACGCCCGCCGCACCGCCCTTGCTCAGACTGCGGCCGACCTTGTATCCTTTGTGCGTACCTTTGCCCCGGAGGTCAGTTCCCTGTCCGGTTGTTCCGCCGCCCTGACCGGCGCGCTGGAACTGGATGACAGTCTGCGGGAATGCGGGGCACAGCTTACTCTTGCCACCCGTCGCTGTGATGACCTGAAATCCCAGGGCGCACAGGAATTCGACACACTGGAACTGCTTCACACTCCGGAACGCACCGCGGCCCAGACGCAGCAGTCCCTTATGCAGGTGCAAAATGCTCTGTCCACTCTGGACCGACAGGAGGCCATGGCTCGGGGTGAGCTGCTTACTCTGGGCGACCGAGCCGAGCTGGAGGCCCGCCGGGACCACGTTCTTGCCCAACTTGACCGCCGCCGTCTGGAATACGACGCTCTGTCTGCGGCACTGGATGCGCTGCGCAGGGCAAACGAAGCCATGCAGGCCCGTTTTGCCCCCGAGCTCAACCGCCGGGCCGGGCAGATCCTCTGTGCCCTGACAGACGGGCGGTATCAGGCCCTGACACTGGACCGGGACTTTGACGCCAGCGCCCAACGCGCTGACAGCCTGCTCCCCCGAAGCGCCCTCTCTCTGTCCCGGGGTACGGTGGATCAGCTGTATCTTTCCGTCCGTCTGGCCGTGTGTCAGCTGTGTCTGAATCCGGACTCTCCCTCACCCCTTGTGCTGGACGATGCCCTGCTCACCTTTGACGATGGGCGTATGGCGCTGGCTCTGGACTATCTGAACGGCATCGGCCAGCAGGTCCTGCTCTTCTCCTGTCAAAAGCGGGAAAGCGCCCGGGGCATTGGCAACAACCTTTCCTTGCAATCCTGATGTGACGGGATTATAATGAGTACATCCGTGCACTTTCGGAGGTGTCCCTATGGAAGAAAATCTTGTCCCCTCTCCCGGCAAACCGGAGGAAGAGGGTCTTGTCTATAACCTCTACTACTGGCTTCAGACCCTTGCTCTGGCCGTGGTGGTCATCGTCCTGCTGTTCACCTTCGTGGGCCGCATTTCCCGGGTAGAGGGTGGTTCCATGCTCAACACCCTCCACGAGGGGGACCTGCTCCTGCTGCAATCCATCGGCTACACACCCAAAACCGGCGATGTTGTGGTGCTGAACAAAACCACGGACGAGACCGTTTCCCTGCTGGGAGGAGAGGCCATTGTCAAGCGCGTCATCGCCACCGAGGGCCAGACCGTTTTCATCGACTACAACACCAGCACCGTCTATATCGACGGCGAGCCGCTGGAGGAACCCTATCTTTGGGAGGCTATGGAGTTCCGCTCCGGCCCCTATTCCGGCCAAACCCCCTTTGTGGTCCCGGAGGGGAGCATCTTTGTCATGGGTGATAACCGAAACGGCTCCACTGACAGCCGGAACGAACTACTGGGCACGGTGGACACCGGGTATGTTCTGGGCAAAGCGGTGTGCATCCTGTTCCCTTTCTCTGATATCGGTTTTCTGTAAAATAAAAGGCAGACCGTTTGGCGGTCTGCCTTTTATTGTTATAAAACTTCCTTATACATGGCCGCGGCGTCCGATTTTCCCACGTTCTCCGCAACCACAAGCACCTCAACCTTGACAGTGCGCTCACCGAAGCGCAGCTCCAGCAGATCTCCCACCTTCACATCATAGCTGGCCTTGACCGGCCGGCCGTTGGCGGTGACCCGGGCGTTGTCACAGGCCTCATTTGCCACCGTACGGCGCTTAATGAGCCGGGATACCTTTAACCATTTATCCAATCGCACAATGAATTCCTCCAACAAAAGACAAACGGCAGGGATCACTCCCTGCCGTTTTTGCATCTAAATTACTTGGCGACGGCGTCCTTCAGAGCCTTGCCGGGCTTGAAAACGGGAACCTTGGAAGCGGGGATCTTGATGCTCTCCTTGGTCTTGGGGTTGCGGCCGATACGCTCGGCGCGAGCCTTCACCTCAAAAGCACCAAAGCCAACCAGCTGCACCTTCTCGCAGTCGGCCAGAGCGGCAGTGATGACTTCGATGGCGGCGTTAACGGCAGCCTCGGTGTCCTTCTTGGACAGGCCGGCCTTCTCGGCCGCGGCATTGATGAGTTCAGCTTTGTTCATTTCAATTTTCCTCCTTCGTATTGTCGGCCCGATGGCCGGAAATTATATAGCACTTAAAGCGTGAGCCACGCTGTTAAGTCGGTTTATGTGGCCCACAGTCACAGGCCTTACGCTTCTCTTTTGCGAAACTCGCCGATAAAGCGGTCGGTGACCTCATTCAGCGCCACCTCGGGATCGATCTGTTGCTGGCGGGCCAGATTAACCGCGGCAAAGAGCAGTTCGCCCAACGCCTGCTGTCCGTTCTCCCCATCCAGCGACTGCACATGACGGGCCAGTTCCTCTTTCAGTGCCACGGGATCAGGCTGACTGAATCCGGCTTTCTGTGCCTTTTTCTGCACCTTTTCCGCACGCCACAGGGCGGGTAGCGCCCGGGCAACCGCCTCCAGCGTATCCGCCGCGGACTTTTGATCCTTCTCCACCTGCTTGAGCTTTTCCCAGTTGGTCAGAACCTCTTCCGTGCCGGAAACTGTCACCTCACCAAAGACATGTGGGTGGCGGTAGATCAGCTTTTTACACACGCCGTCCGCCACATCGTCCAGCGTCATACTGCCCTGTTCGTCCTCAAGGACGGTATGAAAGGCCACCTGCAGCAATACGTCCCCCAGCTCCTCTTTGAGGTTGGCCGGGTCGTGCCGATCGATGGCCTCCACCAGTTCATAAGCCTCCTCCAGAAGATCCCGGCGGATGCTCTCATGGGTCTGGACCTGATCCCAGGGACACCCCCCCGGACCGCGCAAAATACGCACGATATCCATCAAATCCTGAACCGTGTAAAAATTCTTATATTGATAATCTACCACAGTTTTTCATCCTCTGCAAGCTATTTTTGTCATTTTTGTGTCAAAAACGTAAAATTTTCGCAATCTTTTCGCCCTTTGGCATCAGCATGACATCGTCCCGGGATACTGCGCGCAATGCCAGCACCAAAACCAGGTATACCATCACTGCCGTACCGATGGCCACCAGTAGGGCAAGGGTGTTTCCAACCAGCCCTGCGCTCAGGCCGTAGACCGCCCAGGCAGCACCACCCATCACTGCGGAGGCCGCCAGCGGCTTTCCGAACATACTCAGGTATCTGCCGATCCCGCTGGCTGTCCGCCGCAGGAGGACAAGGTTCAGGGTCAGCGTCACCGCGTAGCACAGCAAAAGCCCCATAGGCGCGCCGTGAATATTGATCTCCGGAATGGCCACCAGATGATAGTTGGACAAAACCTTTACCGCTCCGCCGATCAGGGTGGTAACGATGGGCAGATTCACATGCCCATAGGCCTGCAGCACGGAGTTGCTCACCAGCACAAGGCAGACGCAGATGGCCGCCAGGCCGGCTACCGCCAGCAGGGGGCCGGTGATGGTCACGTCATATCCGGGATAGAGCAGCCGCATGATGGGCTCAGCCATGACCATCAGGCCCACACCCATAGGCATGGCCAGCAGGGCGGTGATGCGCAGAACAGATCCGGTGATCCGGGCCGCACCGCCGCCGTCACGCCGGGCCAGAGCCGCGGATACCGCAGGGATAATGGCAGCAGTGAATGCAGTCATGAAAGAGCCGGGCAGATTATGCAGGCTGACCGCCACAGCATAGTTGCCATACAGGGCACGGCTGGCCTCCTCCGTCATCCCGAGGGCATCCTGAAGCTGGCCCAACACCAGAGAATTGTCCAGCACATTGATAATGGGCACCAGAGAGGTGGACAGAGTAATAGGCACCGCAATACGCATAAGGTTGCCGAAAATACGCTCCGCGCTGTCGGGCCGGTCTGCACTCTCCTGTCCCGCCCGGGCCCGGTTGCGCAGATAATTGACCGTCATGTAGACCAACGCCAGAACCGTACCCACCGTCACACCGGTGATGGCACCCGCCGCCGCAAAGGAGGTTCTCTCTCCCTGAGGAACGAACGCAAACCCGCCCTGCATGACGATGGCCGCCAGACCAAGGCCCAAAAACAGTTTGCACAGGGCCTCGATGATCTGGGATACCGCAGTGGGCGTCATATTCATGTGTCCCTGAGCATAGCCCCGGAACGCGGACAGACAGCCCACGCACACCACTGCCGGAGCAAGGGCCATAATGCCCGGAGCGGCGTGGCTGTTGTTCATCAGTGCCGCCAGACGGTCCGCGCCAAACCACATGACAGCGAAGGACACCAAGCCCATGGTCAAAAAGGCCGTCAACGCCACACGGAACACTTTTTGTTTCTGGTTATACCGCCCCAGCGTGTTGGCCTCGGACACGGTCTTGGACAGTGCCACGGGCAAGCCTGCGGTGGAAATGGTCAGAAGGACGGAATAGATGGCATAGGCATTGTTAAAGTCCGTGGCACCCGACTCCCCCAGCACATTGAACAGTGGAATCTTGAATAGGGCGCCGATGAGCTTGACAATGGCGATACCCACAGCCAGCACGGCTACGCCGCCGAACATGGTATTTTGTTTTTGCTTTCCGGACCGATTGGACATAGGTCAGCTTCCTCTCAAACGGATATTACCCTGCTCAGCCAAAGAGCAGGGGCAGGGCGTATCCCTCCACCTCACCGCGTACCCGGTCAAGGTCGATGGTCAAAAACACCCCATTCTCATATATGACCTGTCCCCGGGCCATATTCATCACCACATTGTCCGGACGTGCAGAGTAAACGAGACTTTCCACCGGGTCGTGACAGGGGGTTAGATTAGGATGGCTGAAGTCCACCAGAATGAGGTCGGCCAGATATCCGGGCGCGATCACGCCGGTATCCGTCCGGCCCAGCGCCCGGGCGCCGTTCACCGTGGCCATCTCCAGCGCATCCCATGCACCCATGGCCATGGGGTCCCGCCCCGCTCCGCAGGGCAGACAGGCGGCCAGCTTCATGTCGGAGAACAGGTCTGCGGCATTGTGGGAGGACATGCCGTCGCTGCCCAGTGCCACATTGACTCCGGCCTTCCGCATCGCCGGAACGGGCGCGATGCCGGAACCAAGCTTCAAATTTGACCAGGGATTGTGGACACAGGAAACATTCTTGTCCTTCATCAGCCCCCAGTCCTCCGCCGTGGTGTACACGCAGTGGGCGGCGATGCCACCGTTATCCCACACCCCGTACTCATTCAGCACCTGAATGGGGGTCTTCCCGTTTCGCTCCATGCTCCCCTCATGCTCGGTCACCGTTTCCGAGGTGTGCACGTGCATGCGCAGGCCGTGTTCTTTAGCATAGTCCGCCATCCATCGCCACAGGGGCGCGTTGGAGGTGTACTCCGCGTGGATAGACGCATCTACCCGGATCTGACCGCCGTTGCGCCCATGCCATTCCTCGGTCAAAATCCGCTGATTGCGGCAATCGTTGCACTTGTCCTCGGAAAAGTCTCCGGGCGCACCAAAATACACGCCGCCACAGGACAGATTGGCGGACAGTCCCGCCTTGACAATTCGCTGGGCAATGACCGGGGTGTGCATGTACATGTCCGCCACGCAGGTCACGCCGGTGGCAATCATCTCCGCAAGACCCAGATCGGTACCCGCGGCAACCGCCCTGTCATCCAGCTTGGCCTCGGCAGGGAAAATATAGTCGTGGAGCCAGCTTTGCAGGTCGTGCCCGCCGCCGTACCCCCGCATCAGGGTCATAGGCAGATGGGTGTGGGCGTTGACAAAGCCGGGCATCATCACTTTCCCGGTGCAGTCCACCACCCGGTCATAGCTTCCCCCCGGACGGGTCTTTCCCACATAGGCAATCTTATCCCCCTCCACCGACACAAAGGCCTCTTTCATGGGGATACGGCTTCCGTCCATGGTCAGGACGGTCACGTTGGTAAAGAGAATGGACATAGGGTCCCTCCAAATTTCAAATCAAAGACTGTGCCAGGGCATAGTCCTTTTTGTGAACGTAGATATAATACTGATAGGCACAGTCCATGTCGACCCCAAAACTGCCCATACGGGCCCGGCCGCTGCTTGCCCAGGTGCTGCGGGCACTGGGGTTGACGGTTTTAATACGGTAGTCGATGTTGTTTTGCGCCAAAATATCCCGCACCCGGTTCTGCTCCTCCATGGAAACAGTGGTCAGCAGCTCCCGGCGGTTAAATACAGTCAGCATGGCTCTTCCTCCTTACAGCCTGTTCAGGCAGGCCCGCACCAGCGTGGAAAACTTCTCCCGGGCGGTCACACCGGCGTCCAGAACCTCCTGCTCGCTCAGGGGCTGGTCCAGAATCCCTGCAGCCATGTTGGACAGCAGGGTAAAGCCCAGCACTTCCATGCCGCAGTGTCCGGCCACGATGACCTCCGGAGCGGTGGACATGCCCACAGCATCCCCGCCCAGCACCCGGGCGGCACGAATTTCCGCCGGTGTCTCGTACTGAGGTCCGTAGCAGTAGAAATACACACCCTCCCGCAGGGGGATATCCAGTTCTTTGGCGGTGTTCCTTGCCAGTTCCTGCAGACGAACGGTATACAGATGGCTGGCATCGGGGAACCGTACACCAAACTCCGGAATGTTCTCTCCCCGCAGAGGAGACTCGGAGAACATCTTGATGTGGTCGGTAATGAGCATCAGGTCACCCGCCTGCCAGTCGGTACGCACGCACCCGGCGGCATTGGTGACGATGAGGGTGGTACAGCCCAGCAGACGCAGCACCCGTACCGCGTAGGAAACCTCCTCGTAGGAATAGCCTTCGTAGTGGTGCATCCGTCCCTGCATCACCGCCACCGGCTTGCCCTCCAGCAGGCCGAAGACAAACTGTCCCTTGTGCCCGGGAGCAGTAGACGCCTTGAAATGGGGAATTTCTCCATAGGGGATGGTGATGGGGTTTTCCACCTCGTCCCCCAGCCAGCCCAGTCCGGAACCAAGGATCATGGCCACCTGCGGCATAAACCCGCCCAGCCGTTCCCGGATGGCATCGGCGCTGGCCCTGTATTGTTCAAAGGTGAAGCTCATATGCTCCACTCCTTTCCCCGTAATTTTCCATGATACAGTTTACACGAAATTCGCAAAAAAATCAACCAACGTGAAGCTTTTCCACCCTTTGTACACAAACGCATGACATCCGGGACATAATATGATATGATAGGTTTACCTTATGAAAAGGAGGGCCGCCTGTGGCTCGTCTCATTTGCCGGCTTGGGTCGGCCCTGCTGATTTTATCTGTGTTCCTAACCGGGTGTGCTCCCAAGCCAACACCCCATGAACAGCGCTTTGTCGCCATGGACACTTATATGCACTTTACCGTCTACGGGGACAGTTCTGCCGCCGTGCAGGCACAGGAGGAAGTGCAACAGTTGGATCAGCTTCTGTCCGTCACGGACGAAAGCAGCGAGGTGTATGCCGTCAACCACCGCGCCGCGCAGACGTGCGACCTCTCCCCTGAACTGACTGCCCTGTTGGAACAGGCTCTGATCCTGGCACGGCAGACGCAGGGCGCATTCGATCCCACCGTCTATCCCGTGGTCCGGGCCTGGGGCTTTACCACCGAGCGCTATCAGGTGCCGGAACAGGAGGAACTGGACCGCCTGCTTCCCCTGGTGGATCACACTGCTCCACTGCTGAACGAAAACTCTCTCGCCCTGCCCCCGGACATGCAGCTGGACTTCGGCGGCATCGCCAAGGGCTGGGCCGGCGACCGGGCCGCACAGCTGCTGCGCGGCAAAGGAGTGACTTCCGCTATCCTGCGTTTAGGAGGAAACATTCACACCATCGGAACTAAACCGGACGGTTCCCTGTGGAACATCGGCATTGATGACCCGGACTCCGACGATGCACTGGGCACGGTGGCCGTGTCCGACCTTGCCGTGGTCACCTCAGGCAGCTACCAGCGCTTTTTCACCTCCAACGGTCAAACTTACCACCACATCATCGACCCGGCCACCGGCCGCCCCGCAGCCAGCGGTCTGACCTCGGTTACAGTGGTGGGCAAATATGGGGCCCGGTGTGACGCCCTGTCCACCGCTCTGTTTGTCATGGGTCTTGAGGATGCCGCCCGGTTCTGGCGGGAGCACCGGGACTTTGAAGCCGTTTTCATAAGCGAGGACGGCAGCGTATCCGTCACCGCCGGTTTGGAGGACAGCTTTACTCTCTCCCCCTCCCAAAATCGAAAACTGGAGGTGCTCACATGAAAAGCAACCGTTTCTGGATCTTCCTTCTCGGTCTGATTACCGCGCTGTGCCTTGGGTGTGCTCTTCTGCTTTTTTTGTGCTCCTCCCCCGGCTCCGTGGCTCAGGTGTATTGGAACGGAAAGCTCCTGCATACCTTCCCCCTGGACGAGCCGGTGGAGTACACCCTGTCCGCCCCTAACGGCGGCAGCAACACGATCGTTGTTCGAGATGGGTACGTCTGTGTCTCCCATGCCTCCTGTCCTGATCAGGTGTGCGTCAATCAGGGTTGGGTCAACACCGATGCCACCCCCATCGTCTGTCTTCCCAATCAATTGGTCATCCAAGTCAAAGGTGGTGAACAGGATCTTGACGCCGCAACAGGATAATAATCTCACCCACCGGGTCACTCGCATGGCCCTGCTCACTGCCATCGCCCTGACTATTTTCATGGCAGAGGCCCAGATCCCAAATCCGTTCCCCATTCCGGGCATCAAGCTGGGCCTTGCCAACATCGTCACGGTGTACGCCATGTTCGTCCTCGGGCCGGCGGATACCCTGATGATCCTCATCTCCCGCGTCTTTTTAGGCAGTGTGTTCTCCGGGCAGATGATGACCTTCTTCTACAGCCTGTCCGGCGGCCTCGCCTGTTACATCGCCATGCTGGGGCTGCGCCGGATACTGACCCGGAAGCAGATCTGGGTGTGCAGCGCCATCGGTGGCGCGTGCCACAACGCCGGGCAGCTGGCCGCCGCTATCCTCATCGCCCGCACCCCTGCTCTCATCGCATATCTACCCTATCTTCTTCCGGCGGGTCTGGCAGCAGGGCTGTTTACCGGCCTGTGCACCCAGTTCCTCACCGCGCGGCTGGACAAACTACAAACAACAAAGCGCGCCTGACAAAGCTGTCAGACGCGCTTTCTCTATATTCAGCTGAACTCATTCCCCTTAAACCCGGTGTCAGGGGGCAGATAATCTCCAAAGTATTTGGAGAAATCAATGTCAAGATATTTGCAAATGCCCAACAGCTCTACCATGGTGTTATCCAGCACAGGGATGCCCTCCTTCATGCGCACCGCCACGGCTTCCTGCTCCTTCTCACCGTGGGTGTAGATACGGTCCGCTCCCTCTGCTCTGGGGGATTCACGCAGCTGCCGCAGATAGTTGGACAGATGTTCCTTGATGGCGGCGGGATCACCAAAGATGGCGGGGTCGATGGCAATAAAGCCGTGGCACACCAGACCTTTGCCACCTATGTTGCACAGATTGGAGGTGGCGCCCAGAGACAGAATGGCGGACAGGATCTCCACGATCATCCCGTAGCCGTAGCCCTTGTGACTGCCGAACTGCTCGGTGTCGCCTCCCAGAGGCACGATGCCGCCTCCGTTGCCCGTGGTAATGTTGTGGATCACATCACCCGCATTGTCGGAAGGGATTCCCTCCTGATCCAGCGCCCAGCCCAGCGGCAGGGGTTTTGACTGCTTGTTGTAAACCTCCAGCTTACCCAGGGTGACCACGGTGGTGGAGGCGTCAAAGAAGAAGTCGCAAGGCTCCGCAGGTACTGCCATAGCGATGGGGTTGCTGCCCAGCATGGCACGCCGCCCGTAGGTGGGCACCATGATAGCGGTGGAGTTGGTACAGGACAGGCCGATCAGGCCCTGACTGCTGGCCATCTTGGCATAGTAACCCGCAATGCCGTAATGGTTGGAGTTGCGTGCAGATACGATGCCGATGCCACTGGTTTTGGCCTTTTCGATGGCCAGCTCCATTGCCCTGTGGCCCACCAGCTGGCCCATGGCGTCATGGCCGTCGATTACGGCGGAAACGGGTGTCTCAAAGACCACCTCGGGCTTGGCGTCCACCTTGATCTTCCCCGCACGGATGCCTTTGTTGTACAGCTGCATGCGCTGCATTCCGTGGCTCTCGATGCCATACAGGTCGCTGGATAGGAGCACATCGGTAATCACTTCGCTGTCCCGGGTGGAAAATCCAAACTTTTGGTAGACTTCCATGCACAGGGCCTTCAGGGTCTCATAGCTCCAATGCTGATATGCCATATTTCAATCCTCTCATTTCCGTTTTTTTGCCGCGCAGATGGTTAACCGCCACAAGGGCAGCAGATACAGGTACCATGCGGCAACGATGCCGGTCATGGGCGCACCTGCAGCAGACAGGGAAACCGCACCGGCAATGGACCACGGCACCAGCGGCGCAACAACCACGGCGCTGTCCTCCAAATTCAGTGCCATGGCTTCCGGGTCATCCTGAATGTCTCGGCACAGCTGATGCGTCAGCATAATACCCAGTGTCTGATTGCAGGCAATCATATTGGCCAAAGTCGCCGTACACAGGGTTGCGGTATAGGGGCCCACCCGATCTGCCAGCGAACCGATGACCTTTTTCGCTCCATCCAGCAAACCGGTTTTTTTGAAAATACCGGAATAGGAGGAGGAGAGACTCACGATAGCGCTCACACGCACCATGGAGATAATTCCGCCGCCGTTGACCATGGCGGCCACCTCGCTGTCTGCTGCCTGAAAGCCCATAACCAACAGGCGGGGCAGGTCGCTGACGGGGGTCTGCTGCACCAGCAGAGATATGGGCAGCGCCACAAGGATGCTCACCGCCATTGCGATTTTCACCTTGACCCGAAAGAGGGACAGCAGCAGGATCGCGATAGCGGGCAGCAACGCCACCCACGACAGCACAAATTCACGGGCAAAGATGCTGCTCAGTTCGGGCACTTCTCCCCCGTTTCCAGACAGCAGGCCCACCACCAGATAGAGCATACAGCTTACCACGAAGGGCACTGCCGCCGTACGCACCATATTTCTGATGTTGCAAAAAATACTGGTCCCGGTCAGTTCAGACACCAGAAGCGCACTGGTGGACACAGGGGAACAGCGGTCGCCGAAATAAGCTCCCGCCAGAACCGCGCCGCCCACCAGCACAGGATTCACACCCATGGTGGCCGCCATGGTAGAACAAATCACACCCATGGTGGCCGCTGTACCAAAAGCCGTTCCCGTAAGAAAGGAAATCAGGCAGTTGAGCAAAAAGGCCATTAGCAGGAAAATAGATGGGCGAATCAACTGAATGGCATAGCATACAATAACCGAAATAGTCCCCGCATCTCGCCACAGTGCGGTGAGCATGCCGATAAGCACGAAGGTCATGAGGATATTCTTCACTGTTTTGACCCCCGACAAGGCCATGCCGGCCAACTCTTTCCATGAAAATCCTTTCCATTTTCCATACAGGAAAAACAGGATCAGTCCCGCCCCAAGGGCATACAGAATGGATATATCAAACAAGATGCAGGCCAGCAGCCCACCACAGAATAAAGACAGCACCGCCAGTTCCACTATTATTCACCCCACGCTTTGAGAATATACAGACGGACAATGCTCTGCTTCCCATATTGTCCGTCAAGACATTTTTCATGCTTTTCACGTTATCTCTGCCTTTTCCCCGTTTCGCAGGAGAAAATCAAGCTGATTGCTACCAACAGGCATAAATGAAGACCTGCTCGCTGCCCGGCTCCAGAAAAGTATTCAGTCCGTCGCCCTGCTTCATAGCAAATTCCTCCTGATGTAAGTGTGGCTTTATTATAGTGTATACTCCAATCAAAGGCAAGCAAAACAGACCGCATCCCTTCTGTAAACCAGGAATGCGGTCTGTAAATTGTAGATACAAAGCTAAAAGCCTTGAAAACCGAAGTTTTCAAGGCTTTTGGAGCTGCTGGGCAGATTCGAACTGCCGACCTCATCCTTACCAAGCGATTTTTGTCGTTTTTTATGACATTTTCCACTTGTTTTTAGCAGTTTTTGTTCCAAAGCAAATGGTTTCCAGAACTTTCTGAAAGTGCCATCCCCGTTATTTCCACACCTGTCTGTGGTGGAACTGTGGTCAAACCGCAATCCCTGTCTGCTGAACCGTCCGCAGAAAACCGTTTTTCACTCAGTCATATTTTGGGCTGCTGTAATCAATTAAACGGGTTAT